>DATBEI010000144.1:0-35690 GCA_036269595.1 Candidatus Sulfotelmatobacter sp. | reverse complement strand
CCGCGCGCCGTGTCCTAGCCCGAATCTTTAAACAGCCGTTGCATCGACTGTCCCGCCCTGGAAAAAGCGCAGGACACCTGTTGAATCGCTTTAGAAGACGTGCAGCTTGATGCTCAGGTACTTTTTGGGATTTTCCCGGATGGCCTTCACCAGATTACGGGTCTCAACCAGCATCTGGTTGGAGTTGTTATAGAGGGTGTCGTCTTTGAAGAGCCGGCCGGCGGTGCCTTGGCCGGCTTCCAGTTCAGTGGTCAGTTCCGAAAGTTTGCTGATCGTCGTGTCGAGTTTTTTTGCCAGTTCCTCATCCTTGCTCAGCTTGCCAAGTGTGCCCTTGCCGGCATTGATGTCGTCCGTGACTTTTTTCAAGTTGGCGATGGTGTCGTTGGCATTGTTGTAGAGCGTCGGATCTTTCAGGAATTTTCCCGCGGTGCCTTTTCCCTGCTGCAAGTCGTCGATTACGGCATTCATCTTATCGAGGGTGGCAATGAATTTCTCATAGGCGTCGTTGCGGCTGATAAGGCGTCCTAAGCTGCCTTCGCCGCTTCCCACCTGTTGCACGATCTGCTGGAACTCGGCAATGGTGGAGGAGAGGCGGTTGTAGAGCATGGGATCGTAGATCAATTTCCCGATCGATCCTTTGCCGCTTTCAGCGAAGGCCAGTATGCGATCGGCTCGCTTGAGCAGGGCATCCATGTTCTCCAGAGTGCCCTGGCTGGCGCGGACTACCTGGTTAAAGTCCGGATGCACCTGGGTGGGCAGCGTATCTCCATCGTGGGCGGGAGGTCCAAGAGCCTGTAGGCTATCGATATCGAGGAAGGTTTCTCCCAACACGCCTGCGGTTTCCAGGGAGGTGACGGAGTCGCGGTGAATGGCATACTTGTACTTCGTGCTGACTTTCATCAACACTTCGACGGGAGTCAACTGCTTGTCTTTGTCAGGCACAATGATGATCTTCGCCACGTTGCCGATATCGACCCCGCTTAAACGTACCGGAGCGCCCGGACGGAGTCCTTGCGCGTTATCAAAATAAGACCTCAGGGTAATGCGCGAGGTGAAGATGCCGTTGGTCCCGGACATGAGAAACAGCAGGAAAGCCAACGTCAGAGTGGCAACAATCACCGTGATCCCAACCCGTAGCTGCGACCACTTGAGCTGCTTCTGGCTAGGCAAATAAATTCCTCATGATGCCAGTATGGACAGGGAGAGCGCCGGTCGCACGAGAGAATGGGGATTGCAAGCGGTTCCTCGTTCGAATGATAACAAAAAGCTGGCGGAGGTCTAGGCCGCTTTTGCGCGCAGTGCCGGCATGAGCAAGAGGGCGAGCAGATAGGCGGTCGCGCCGCCAGCCAAAGTGATGGTTAATCCGAATTGTATGGCGAGCACCATGGCCAGAACGGATCCGAGAACGCTGGCGGCGGCGTTCATCGCCCATGCCCATTCGATGACATTTTCCCGATCCGGCGGCCCGGCGGCGAAGGGCTGAGGCAAACGCGCAGCCAGAGCGCGCAGGCCGGTTGGAAACGGCATGCCCATGACGAATCCCAACGGAACGAGAAGAACGCCGCTCACCAGCAAGCGGTATCCGAAACCCAGTCCAACCAGTGCAGACAGCCAGGTGGGGAGGAAAAAAACGTCGACCAGGAGGCTTGCGATCACGAACACCAGCGGTATCCATCCCAAGCTTGTGCGCGGCAGACAGAACCGCGAAAAAAGGCTTCCCGCGCCGCTGGAGAGCATCAGAAGAAAAATCACCACGGTTAAAGCGTAAGTCGGATGGCCAAGGAAGAGCACGAAACGCTGGATAAAAGCGATTTCTACCAGTATGTAGCCGAGGCCAACCGCCACGAAATAGAGCAGGGGAACGGGCGATTGGCGGCGGTTCCGGCTTCCGAGCGCCAGCGGCAGCACCAGAAATGCGAGGACCGCGACCAGCGAAATCACCAGCACCAGCAAGAGTACCAGCACTCCCAGATTCACTTTCCAATCGATGCCGCCGCGCAGCCCGGCTTCGCCGAGAATTTGCCGGGGCTTGAGGGTGAAGAAGAAAAAAGGCGCGTTATCGGTGACTGGAGCTGTGTTGTAGGCATAGCCCCGAGCGAATGCGTAGGGATCATTACTGGCAATGAGATCGGAAAACGGATTCTCACCGTGATCCGAGGGTAGATAGAGCGGCTCTAGATGGGAATATTTGTCGAAGTGGTCGTTAACGGCCTGCTCTTCCGCGGGCGTGAAGGCCGTCTTCTTGGCCAGCACCACAACGGGGATGCCATCCTCGTTGAGCGATCCTTGCGACGCCACAATAAAATTAGCTGCGGGATTCTGGACTCCCAGGCGATGCAGCGCTTCCATTGCGACCGCGACCACGCGCAGGGCCTCGCGCGGATGCTGAAACTCCCAGCGCGTAATGGCGATCATTCCATCGGGTTTCAAGCGATTGAAATACTCGCTAAAGGCTTCCACGGTATAGAGATTATTTTCGCTAAGCGCAAAAGCCCCAGCAGCGGTCGATGCCCAGGTGTCGACCAACGTCATCTGCACCACATCGAATTGTTGCGACGTGGAGCGCAAAAACGACCGGCCATCGGTGACCTGAATATGCACGTCGGGCCGCTGGTAAAGATGCTCGGAATAGTCGGCGTATCGCCGGCGCATGATGGTGGTCGCGATAATGGGGTTGATTTCGATCCCGGTAACGCTGGGACTGCCGTTGGCGACGGCCCGCAGCACATCCACACCTCCGCCCGGTCCGATAATGGCAAAACTCCCGCGTGGGCGCAGCACATTCGCCAGCGCCGGCGGAGCCGACATAAGATCCCTCTCCCACTCCGTCTGGTGCCAGCGCGACACGTCCGCATTCATGATGAAAGTGTTGGCATCGGCATCGATGACCACTACTTTTGCTTGATCCTTTCGATCGACTTCCACTCGCGAGAGCGCGTTCCAGCGGGAAAACTCCACTTGCGACGGATCGCGGAACAGGCCCTTCGCATAGACCACATCGAAAAGGCGTCCGGAGTAATTTGCGCCGATGAGGAGTAGCAGTCCCAACGTCAGCAAAATCGCCGTTTTGCGTCGGGAACGCGGTTCAGACCACACGGCGCCGGCCGCGGCCATTGCGGCTGCGGCGCTGAGCACTACATTGGGGCCGCCAATCCAATTCAGCAAAGGCACAACAGCCAGACAAGCCAGCGCACCGCCGCACAGGTCGGCGCCATAAAGTCGCGGGATGCGATTGGTCTCGCGCGCGAATACGATTGCAAAGAGAAGGCCGGTGAGAAAGAAGGGGGCAGCAGCCGCCAGATAGAGAGCCGTAAGCCGTCCGAAGTTGCCCCACGAAACCTGCAGCGCGACCGGCACGTGCAACACAATCTCCAGCACCACAACGACGACCACCGAATTGATGATGCACAGGCGGGCGGCCAGCGATCGCGTGTCAGTGCGTGCCAGCCTGACCTTTGCCAGGTGGGCGCACACGCCGCCGGCTCCCAGCCCCAGCAGTGCAATCGAAATTGCAAGAAAAGCAAAATGGTAGAAGAGTACGACGGAAAACAGCCGAGTAAGCGCGAGTTCGAGCAACAGCGCAGCGAAACTGGTGAGCGCAAGGCCCGTCAACACCGTCTTTTCGGAAATCTCAATAGAGCTCGACGGGAGCGTTTGAGTCGCCGTGATCACAGACATAGATCGAAGGCGACAGTCTAGCAGATGGTGGACGCAACCTCTGCGCGCCTAGGAGCGGTCTCAGTTCTCGAGGATCACTTGCGCGAAGGCGTGTTCCGCGGTGTGCGTGATTGACAGCGCAGTATTCTTCGTTCCGAGCTTGGCAGCGAATTCTCCCGCCTTCCCGTGAAACGCAATTGTGGGGCGTCCCCCCGGCATGCGGACCACTTCACAGTCGCGCCAGCGCACGCCATGATTCCAGCCTGTGCCCAAGGCCTTCATCGCGGCCTCCTTGGCAGCGAAGCGCGCCGCGTACCGTTCGAAACGATTCGCCTTGGAATCGCAGTAGCGAATTTCCCCGTCAGTAAACACGCGATGCAGGAAACGGTTTCCAAAGCGCTCAATGGATTGCCGGATGCGGGGAACTTCAGCGATGTCGATGCCGGTGCCTACGATCATTTTTTTGGCTTTGCTTTCAGCCCAGAATCTTACAGCAAGCGATCACCACGGTAGATCAAGCGCCCATCGACAATGCGAGCCTCCGCCATCAGCTTGTGGAGTTTGACGGGGCCCTCAGCGTCGATGTGCAGGACTTCATGCCCGTGTGCCACCAGCCAATCCGAGATCAGCATGCGATGACAGCGGAAATACAGCCGCTCGGCACACATGTAAGCCGTGCGCGAATTTTCCGCCAGCGCAAGCAGTTCACCGATCGCCCGATCGAATTCTGGCGTCAGCATGTAATCCGCATAGTTACGGAAACTTTGATTTCGCAACGCCAGGTGAGGCGACTCTTCAAGAATTTTCTTACGGTAGCCGCCTAGGGCCGTGATCGACAGATAGCGAATTCCAGCGCCAGGGACGCTGTGCTCCAGGGAATCGCGATTGAACTGAGGCAGGCGTCGCGACATCGGGAAGGCACGCACATCGACGAGAGTCTGAATCCCATGCGCTCGCAATGCAACCACCAACTCTTCAAACGAGCGCGTGGAGTGCCCGATGGTGTAGAGGACCGCCAAGAATTTTGGATGCGGGACAGCCTTCAGCCGATTCGAGCCAGCGCTGCTGCGACGAGGGAGTCCTGTTCGACAAATACCGTCCGCAAATCCAGCAGCACTCGCCCTTGTTCAACCCGTGCGATGACGGGTGGATCGGAGGCTCGCAGCTGCGCGGCCAACTCATCGGCGCCGATGCTGGCGGAACTTATCGCCAGCAGGCAAGTGGGCAGAACCGAGGACGGAGCAGCGCCGCCGCCGATGACTGATTCGCCACCAACGATCTCGATATTGAGATTCGATGATCGCGCTTGGGCGGCCAGGGACTCAGCCCGATTGCCGATTTCCTGTTTCGTCAACCGCATCATCTTCAACGTGGGAATGGCATCGTGATCACGTTTCAGATACGCGAGCAGCGTGCCTTCCAGCGCGGCATAAATCAATTTGTCGACCCGCAGAGCGCGAAACAGAGAGTTGGCGCGCATGCGGCTGATTAAGTCGGCGCGGCCGCTGATGATTCCCGCCTGCGGCCCACCCAATAACTTATCGCCACTGTAGGTCACCACATCCACACCGGCATGCAGGCTGTCGAGCACGCTGGGTTCGCCACTGATGCCAAAATTTTCTAAATCGACGAGCGCGCCACTGCCCAGGTCTTCCATCAGTGGCAGACCGCGCCGCTGCGCCAGTGCAACCAGTTCCGCGGTCGAGGCCTGCCCGGTGAAACCGGTAATTTCAAAATTGGATCGGTGCACGCGCAACAGCAGGCGCGTCCGCTCGTTTATCGCCTTTTCGTAGTCCCCAACTCTCGTACGATTGGTGGTTCCTACTTCTCGAAGAGTTGCGCCCGACTTCGCCATAACATCCGGAATTCGAAAGGAACCGCCGATTTCTACTAGTTCGCCGCGGCTTACGATCGCCTCGCCGCCTTCAGCCAGCGTGTTGAGCGCCAGCAGCACTGCCGCTGCATTGTTGTTTACGACAATGGTCGAGATCGAAGGCAAGTTGCTTCCATCGGTGTCGAGGAGTGCGCGAAAAAGGCGATCGATGTGAACGTCGCGCTTGCCGCGGGTTCCCGTCTCGAGATCGAACTCGAGATTGGAAAAGCGCGAGGCTATTTCGCGAGCATGCGCCAGAGCAGCTTCGGCAAGTGGGGCTCGCCCCAAGTTAGTGTGCAAAATTACCCCAGTTGCATTGATGACTGGACGCAGAGACGGTCGAAGCGCCTCTCGAAGATGGGCCTCGATGGCGTCATCTAGCCCCCCCAATGCGAGTCGCAAAGCAGGCTCGTCTAATAAACCCGAAGCAATTTCTTCGCGCAAGCGAGCGAGTACCGCGCGGGCAGCGTCTGTGACCGAGGCTGGACCATTACTGGAGGCGAGAGCAGCCACTCCGGGAAGGCGCAGCAGTTCATCTACGGAGGGAAGTTCCCGAAAAAGCTCCGCCTTCGCAGCGCTTTTCATCCCCGGATTATCGCATGAGTGGCGAAGTACCTCCGGTTCGTCAGGGGACTACAGCGTGTGAAGATACGCCAGAAGGTCGTGAATGTCCTGCGAACTGAGGGACTCGCTGAAGCCGGGCATTTCATTGCGGCCGAGGCGGATGATGTCGGTGACTCGCTCGTCGTTGGCGGGAAGCCCACTCAAAGACAGGTATTTATTCTGAAACATTCCCTTGAGGCCCGGGCCTTTTTTCCCGCGCGTGGAGTAAGGCTCGTGACAGCGATCGCACTTGGCGTCGTATATTTTTCGGCCCGCAGCCTGTTGCGCGTTAAGGCCAAGCTCGGCATCTGACTTTCGGCGCTCCACGTCGCAGCCACAGAGCATGGCCGCAACCAGAACCAGCAGTGCTCCATGAAAGATGGTTTTCACGCGTCGATTTCCAGCCGATTGCCTTATCGAATGTCTTTGCTTCAATTCCATCCACCATCCTCGAAACACGTAGTCTGCGGCGGCGCGAATAATCTGATACCAATTTAAACGATAACGCCCGCAGCGCTTCAATCCGCTTGCGCGCCCAATCACCCGTTTGACGCCATCCTCGGGCAAACCCAGCCTGCCCACCACGGCTGATTTAGAATCATGCGGCATGCGACCGGTTTTCCAATGGAACCTCGGGCAGCGTTCTCTGGAGCTAGGCAAACGCACGCTGATCATGGGCATTGTGAACGTCACTCCGGATTCTTTTTCCGACGGCGGGCGGTTTTTCTGTCGCGAACAGGCCGTTGCGCATGCCCAACAGCTACTGGATGAGGGGGCCGACATCCTCGATATTGGCGGCGAATCTACGCGTCCGGGCGCGCGCGTCGATGCCGGCACCCCGCGATCGGGCGGCAGCGCACTCGCTGCGACGGGGAAAACTACGAATCTCGGGCCGACTGCGCCTGCGGTCAGTGCCCACGAGGAACTTTCCCGAGTCATTCCCGTGATTTCTGAATTGAAAAAGACGCGTCCGGCGGCGGTGATCTCGGTGGATACCTATAAAGCGAGTGTGGCGCGCGCGGCGGTAGAGGCTGGAGCAGAAATCGTGAACGACGTCAGCGGGCTGCGCTGGGACGCTGGCATGACAAAGAACGTCGCCGATCTCAAATGCGGCGTGGTAGTAATGCACATGCGCGGACGCCCCGAGGAATGGGGCGCACTGCCTCCGCCCGGGGACCTCGTCCTGCTGGTGAAGCGCGAACTCAAGGAGTGGGCGGAAACAGCAATCGCGGCCGGAGTGCGGCGCGAACGGATTGTTCTCGATCCCGGATTCGGATTCGGAAAGCGTTTTGACGAGAATTACCCGCTGCTTGGGCGCTTCAGCGAATTGCAGGCGATGGGATTCCCTCTGCTCGCAGGCACTTCTCGGAAATCTTTTATTGGCCGCACTCTGCGCAAGAATGGCAACGACGCCCCGCCGCTTGAACGTCTTAGCGGAACGATTGCCACTGAGACTGCGCTAATTCTGAAGGGCGCACACATTGTACGCACTCATGCTGTGAAGGCGGCGGTAGACGCGGCTCGCGTCGCCGATGCGATTTTACAAGCGCACTAGCCACAGGGCAGCGTTCCGAACGCCTCAGCAAAGCCCAGACGTGCTTCGCAAAAGCAGGTGCCAGATTTGTCGCTTTCCCTGTGAGAAATACTCAGGCCGCCGTTTTCTCGAAATGCAATTGGGAATGTGTGTGGTCAGCCACGATCAGCCCAGGCACTCGGCCCTGATTTAAAGTGAAATTATTACGGCAGACTAGCCACTCCGTTCCTATGGACAAACTGAGCCAACTCTCTCAAGGTCCGCGAGTAAGGGTGCTGTCAGCAAATCTGTTCTAGCGCGGGACCGCTCAGTGCAATGGGTGAGTTATAGAACTTCCGCTAAAAGAGGTATCCGCCACGACGTGTTCACGCCGGTAATCCAGAATGCGCGAACTCAGAGTGTGTGCGCCAACGATTCGCACGTCAGCGACGGCTTCCATGCTTTTCTGCACCCAGATTCCGTCGAGATCGGTAAAAGCCAGTCTGATGTGTACCGTCTTTAACCACCAGGAGGGCGTCTTTTCTGCATAGCCCTCAATCTGGCGAACCAGAAAAGAGTGTTTGTCGACCCAGGCTTGCCCGACGACCAAATCTCTGTCGACTCGCCGCGGCTTTAACCCCAGCACATAGCACGGGCGTCCATCGACCGTAGCCTCGCCCAGGTAGGTAAAACTGTAGTTGTCGGCGCTAATCGCGCTGCTGGCGGTGTTGTTCTTGGCGGTAATTTCGACTTCATGATCCAAAACGCGCCGCACCAACTTCGGCCCTCGGCTGCTGCCCGAAGATCGTTGGATCGTATAGTCGCGATAGGAAGGCGGGCGAAAGTTGATCTCGGCAACAACCTGGGAATCAGACTTCGTATCCGTCGCGCTGCTGAGCCGGTACTCGCGAATAATCTGATAGGAAGCCTGCGGGCGCACCGCAGCTTGAGCTCTCTGCATCCCTTCTACAATGGCATCCAGGGAAACCGTTCGGACCGTTGAAGCCTGTTGACCCGCGAGCCCGGAACACAGCAGCGCCACCATTGCTCCATTCATCACCCAGCAGTTACCAGTGCTCACGGCGCATCCTCACGATCGTAAGATGCGAGATGCACGTCCGGGGCCAAAAGAATAAGTTGTAAAAGAAGGATGGATTTGACGCGCAGCACAACCGCGAGTGCAAAATCTTCGACATGCAGGCGACATTCTGCCTACGAGGAATTGGGTAACCGTGACCTCGTTAGACCCTAGATTTAGAACAGCGGGCCTAAAACCGCAAGGAAGTTCGTGTTCGCCGGGTTTCATTTTCCCGCCCGGTGCCGATCTGAATCCAGCGTCTATTGCGGCGCTTGGCCTACCGAAGGAATAATGTTACCTTCGTAATCTCCCCTCAAGTCCCAGTTCTGTTTTTAATTTAAAGATCGCGCTCGCGGCGGAATTATGGTCATGGAAAATTTTGTCGTCTGCTTAATTGCCCAAGTGAATCTTGTATTCGGAGTGGCCGGACTTATTTGGCCCGACAGACTGAAGCCCTACTTCGGCCTGCTGATGTTCCCGTGGCCCGCTTCGTATCGCGCCATCCGCCTCAATGGCGTCATTGCGATTGCTGCGTATTTGCTGGTTCTCGGCAAACTGATTACAGTCGGATTTTGAGTGGAGTGCGACCCCTATCTTTCGCGATCCGGCATCGGCCTCAACGTAAAGGCGACAATTTAAAACGCTTTCCGTGAATCCAGCAGGATTGTTACCGGCCCCTCGTTCATCAATTCAACTTGCATCATCTCCTGGAATCGTCCGGTCTCGCAGGGCAAGCCCGCGGTTCGAATCCTCTCAACAAAAAGTTCATACAGCCGGCGTGCCTGCTCGGGCGGGGCGGCTGCATCGAACGACGGACGCTTGCCGCGGCGCACGTCCCCATACAAGGTGAACTGAGACACCGTAAGGACGCTGCCGCTGACATCGACAACGCTGCAATTCATTTTGCCGTCGGCGTCTTCGAATAGCCTGAGTCCTAAAATTTTTTCCGCCAGATAGGCTGCGTCGGATTCGGTATCTTCGTGCCCCACTCCGAGCAGGACCAGCAGGCCCAACCCAATCTCTCCAGCGACCTGCTGATCGACGGTAACTCTGGCGCGACTGACGCGCTGCACGACGGCACGCATTCGAGTTTCTCGCTTTCGCGGAGCCTAGCCAATACGCCGCCATCATACTGCCAAGGTTTGACCCCGGTGCTGGCCAGCCTTTAGGATTCAGGAGTGCACTTTCAAGTCTACCGAGGCTTTGCCGCAATCTGCAGAGCTCTTCCTTTACACTAATTCATCGTGACAATTACACTACACACTCGCCTTTTTTCGTATCGCAGTGCGTAAGCGTGGCAGATTTTTGGATGCCAGAGGAAATGGGACCTGCGATTGCGCAACTATAGAATCCGAATTCAAATCTAATCGAGGCAAGCGAGGAGAAACATGGCAGCCGTTGACGAAAAGGTAAAGCAGATTATCGTGGAGCAGTTGGGAGTGGACGAAGGCGAAGTCACCTCCAGCGCGTCGTTCGTGGACGACTTAGGGGCGGACTCACTGGACACGGTGGAACTGGTCATGGCGTTCGAAGAAGCCTTTGACATTGAAATTCCAGACGAGGACGCGGAGAAGATTCGCACCGTGCAGGACGCGGTCGACTACATCTCCAAGCACGCGAAAGCGGGTAAATAGTTGGGACGCAGGGTCGTTGTTACAGGCCTCGGCTTGATCTGCGGCGTGGGCAATTCCACCGGCGAGGTGTGGAAGGCTCTGCTGGCGGGCAAGAGCGGTGTGGCGCGCATCACCAGTTTCGACCCGACTTCCTATGCGTGCCAGATTGCCGCCGAGGTCAAGAACTTCGACCCCCTGAATTTCATCGAGAAAAAAGAAGTCAAGAAAATGGGACGCTTCATTCACGTGGCCATCGCAGCTGCCGATGAAGCCTTTAAGATGTCGGGTCTGAAAATTACTCCTGAGAATGACGAGCGCGTCGGGGTTCACATTGGTTCGGGAATCGGCGGGTTCGACATCATCGAGCGCGAACACACGGCGCTCATGGAAGGCGGCCCGCGCAAGATTTCTCCTTTCTTCATTCCCGCGGCCATTATCAACCTTGCGGCCGGTCAAGTTTCCATGCGTTACGGCGCCAAAGGGCCGAATGAAGCCACGGCGACAGCCTGCACTACCAGCGCTCATTCGATCGGAGATTCTTACCGCATCATTCAGCACAACGATGCGGATGTGATGATCGCTGGCGGGGCCGAAGCTGCAATTACTCCCATGGGCGTGGGCGGATTCGCCGCCATGCGCGCCCTTTCCACGCGCAATGATGCTCCCGAAAAAGCCAGCCGTCCCTGGGATAAAGATCGGGACGGTTTTGTCATCGGTGAGGGAGCGGGCATCTTGATCCTGGAAGAACTGGAATTCGCCCGCAAGCGCGGCGCTCCCATTCTCGCGGAGATTGCGGGGTATGGCATGAGCGGCGATGCTTATCACATGACGCAACCGGCGCCCGAGCATGAAGGCGGGTTCCGCGTCATGCGCAACGCGGTGCGCGATGCGGGCATTACTCCCGACGTCGTTGGCTACGTCAATGCCCACGGCACTTCGACGCCGATCGGCGACACACTCGAGGCGCATGCCATCCGCAACTTTTTCGGCGACCGCAAAATCCCGGTGAGCTCTACGAAATCGATGACCGGGCACTTGCTGGGTGGCGCCGGCGGCCTCGAGGCCGGCATCACCGTGCTGGCGCTGCGCGACCAAATTCTGCCTCCCACGATCAACCTCGAAAATCCCGAACCCGATACCGCCGGTATGGACTTGGTCCCAAACCACGCTCGCAAGGCGGAACTCGAATATGCCATGTCGAATTCATTCGGCTTCGGGGGAACCAACGGCGCGCTGCTGTTTCGCCGATGGAGCGAGTAGGAGAGCGTCTTCGGGAAATTTCCGCTGGCTCGCGGTCGCTCTAACATCTTCATTTTCTGAAAGTTCCTGCACGTAATGTCCCGTCTCTCGCCATCTCCGAAAAAGTAACGACACTTTGGTACTTCCAGTGTTGGTCCTTTGGGTCTTTTCAGCCGTGAAGAGTGCCCCCACAATGGTTTTGAAAGTAGAGTCTTTCCCCGACCTTATGGATAAAGCTTTCGCCACGACGCTCTCACTCGCCCCCATCCGTACCACTCGGAAAGCCGCAGCCCGCACCGCTCTCGTAGGATTGGACCCTTCTTGCACGGCTTTGTTGGCGGAGTGCTTTCGGCAGTTCAACATCGACACCATGGTCATGACGGCCAACGCCGCCGAACGCCTGCATAAAGAAAAGTTCGAGGCTTGCGTGTTGAGCCTGGGCGACGGTGCGGACGTTGTGATGGAAGCAGCGCGCTCTTCGCCGTCGAACAGCAGGTGCATTATTTACGGCATAGGAGGCAACGCGCAGGAAGCGATGCGCTATTCCAAGTACGGTATCAACGCCATTTTTAACGAACCATTGGAACGTCCCGCCGCCCTGAAGTTGGTGCGCGCCACGCGCATGCTGGTGCTGCATGAATTCCGGCGGTATGTGCGCATCCCGGTGATGACTGAGGTTACTGTGGTGGGCGATGGCCGGCGCATCGTCGCGTCCAGCATTGAAATGAGCAGCGGTGGCATGTCGCTCAAGAGCTCCGAAGACTTTTCCTTAGGAACCAACGTCGAGGTTTCTTTTTCCTTGATGACTTTGCCGCGAGTGATTGTCCGCGGCGCGGTCAGCTGGCAGAAGCCTAAATCGTTCGGAGTGCGCTTCGATGCCGCCGACGAACGCCGCCAAAAAGTTAAAGTCTGGATCGATTCCTACCTGGAAAACTGAGCCGCGCCTATAGAAGCATTGAACCGCTGAGAACGCAGAGTTCGCTGAGGAAAGGCGCGCAGAGGCAAACCTGCTCCTCAATCTTCTCTGCGTTCTTCTCGGCGTTCGCCGCGATTTGGCGATTAAAAGCTTTGTCCCGAATCCCCGGTCCGCTCCCGTTAAAATATCCTCGTGCCCGCAGCCACCTCTCGCCATGCGGCGTTGCCCGCTCTTCCTGCGATCGATGCTCGCCGGTTCACGTTTCGCCAGCGCATTACCCTGCGCATCATCATCTGGCTGGGATACGGACTCATTCGCCTGATCGGCCCCACACTGCGCGTTGCCGTTTCCTATGAGGACGGCGCGCAAAAGACGCTAGACGAGCGCCCGCTCGTCGCTTCGTTCTGGCATTCCTGCATGATCCCGGCTACTTATATTTTTCGCGACATGGGCATTCGCGTGATGAGCAGTGACAGTTACGATGGACAGTACATGGGCCGGATCATTCACAAGTTCGGCTTTCTTGCAGTCAAAGGCTCCAGCAGTCGCAACGCTGTGCGGGCGCTCCTGGGCCTGCGGCGCGCCCTCGAAGAAGGATGGACTGTGGCGTTTACTCTCGACGGCCCGCGTGGCCCGCGACACAAAGTAAAACCCGGCCCGGTTGCGCTGGCGCGATCGTCTGGGCTTGCAATGACCATGTTCCACGCGGCCGTCGACCGCGCCTGGGTGCTGAATACCTGGGATCGTCTGATGATTCCTATGCCCTTTTCGCGCGTGCTGGTGCGCGTGGGTAAACTCATCCCCGTTCCCCAGAATGCAACTGACGAAGATCTCGAACACTATACGGAGGAATTGCAAGCGGCGCTCGATCGAGTTTGCGAATTCGCCGAAGCCCACGCGAAAGAGGCCGGGACCGAGGAATTCCCTTATTACAAGGGCTAGGCGATTGTTGATTGATGATTGAAAACCTGGAAGCCACAGATCAGCCGGCGCAATCAGAAATCATCAATCAACAATAAAGAACTGCCTACTCCATGGTTGATCCCAGCAGTTGGTACCTGTATTTCTTCCCATCCCAAAACAAAACCGAAGAAGTGTTCTCGCCCTCGCCCGTTTCTTCCATGTAGATTCCGAGAATCGTCTTCTTCTTGGTGGCGAGCCTCTTCACGGTCAGAGTCTTAAAAGGCAGGTTGATAAGCAGGAACTTGGCCTTAGGCTTCTCGGCCTGCCACCCATCTTTTTCTGCGCCATGAATAATCAGCAGGCTCAACCCCTTGCGCTCAGGTTCATCGGAACCGAAGCCCGACGTGACCTTGATATCGCTGTATCCGAGAGAGGTATCGTAGGGATCGGCGACGAGAAAGCTGTATTCGTCTTTATCCGCCATCGGATTTTTGCACCGCGCGGCCACCACCAGGTCTTCGACGCCGTCATCGTCAAGGTCGGCGACAAACTGCGGCGGGCCGGGCATCAGCGAACAGTTGTCACCAAATTGCTTGTGAATGAATTCATCTGTCACCGCCGGCGACGGCGATTTGGCATGAGCCGGCGGCGGAGGTACCGGTTTCTTCTCCGCCGAAACGGAGAGAGTTAACGAAAGAACGAGAGCTGAGAGGAGGAGCAATCGACTGGACGGCATGGTTTTAATCTAGTCCGGTTTCGTGTGCGAGGGTAGAGACAGAATAGTGACGGAGGTAACAAGCGCCTCAGCGCTGAAAATGTTCCCAGCCCTGCGGCTTCAGCTTTCGCCGGGCGCCTTTCCCATCGCGCACGAAGAGGCCGCGCGAACGAGTGATGCTGCCGATGTGGGTCAGCGCCACTCCCGCGATGTGCGAAGGCATCGGCTTGCCGGGCCGAACCGTGAACAGTAATTCGTAGTCTTCACCGCCATGAAGCGCCAGGTCAAGGTCGACTTCGCGCGCTGGTTTGCCCACGCTGGCGCGCGGGATTAAGTCGGATTCCAACTCAGCTCCAACTCCGCTCTCATCGCACAGGTGGGCGAGATCGGTGGAGAGTCCGTCGCTGGTGTCGATCATGGCTGAGGCCAATCCTTTTTCGCGCAGAATGCGTCCGAGTTCAATTTGCGGTTCTGGATAGAAGTGCCGAGCATAATCCCGTGGATTGAGCGTCTTGTTCGGCTTGGTTTTCATCTGCAATACGGCGGCGGCCGAACCCCCAAGTTTTCCGCTCACGTAAATTCGATCCCCCGGACGGGCGCCTGAACGCAGAACGGACTTCCTCTTCGGCGCCGCGCCGACCACACTAATGTCAGCAAGGATCCCATCCGGAGATTCGGCAGTGTCCCCTCCAGCGAGTGTGACTCCGAATCTTTCCCCAAGACCGATCAGCCCTCGAATAAAGCGTTTGATCCAAGTTTGAGGCAGGTCGCGTGGCAGCGCCAGCGAGAGAAAGGCTGCGAGCGGCTGCCCGCCCATAGCCGCAATGTCGCTGAGCCCACGAGCCAGGCAGCGGTGGCCAACCGATTCCGGCGGATGCCAGTTACGCCGAAAGTGAATGCCTTCTAACGAAAAGTCGGTCGTCACCAGAAATTCGTGCCCCGGCAAAAGCCCGATTACGGCGCAGTCGTCCCCTATCCCGGTAATAACGCCGCGGGTGGGGCGGTCTTTCCGGGTGGGGCGGGCACTCCGTGTGGGGCGGGCACTCTTGCGCGCCTTCCCTCGGCCTCTAGTTCCCGCCATACCGCGTATCTGGGCAATGAGCGCTTTTTCTGGAAGGGGCACGGCGGCAACTACTATACCGCCCTCGTAGCCCACCGCAAGCTGCGGACGCGATTGAGCCTTGGCTCGGCCGGAAATTACCTTCGCCATGGTCTCAAGCCAGACTTAGCGCGGCCCGCCAGCCCAGTCCAACCCTGCTGTCCATAAATCCACAAGTAATCTGTCCTTGGCCCCGCCGAGTTACTATCCTTCAGTAACCTCGGTTGTCCTTGTGCGTCGTTGACAGGGGGAACCCAGTTTGTTACCGTTAACCAGTCATTCACAAATAATCTTTGGCCGAGCTAAGTTCTGCAAGACATTGGAATTGCAGACGACCGCAGATTTCGAGCTCTGGTCCCAGTTCCGGTAGGTAAAGGGTGCGCGAGAGTATCCATTCCCAAGATGGAGCGCAACCCAAAAAAGTCAGGTGGTCCGAACAGGCCTTTTTGCAACTAACAGTCTGGCCTGGAAGTCCGGACCGGAAGCTTGCACCTGCTGTTTTTAGAGGAGCGACTTGCAAAAACGCTTTTACATCCTTTTCGTGGCTCGCGGGGACGACGGCCAGTTGCGTAAAATCTCCATCCCCGTGCATTACCTCTACGTTTTCGTAGTGGGCGCCGCGATCGGATTCCTCAGCCTGACCGGCATTGCCAGCTCCTATACCCGCATGCTGCTCAAGGTTTCCCGTTACAACGAACTCCGTACGGAAAAAGATCAGCTTAAAAACAATTACTCGCGCCTCGAGCAGGTCGCGAAAGAGCGCGATGTGCAAGTAGCCTCTTTGGGTTCGATCGCCGGCGAAGTTTCGGCCTTGTACGGGCTTAAGGCACAGCCCACGCTGGTGACGGTCACTTCCGAACAGATCCAGGACGTAGATGTTAGTTCTTCGCTCGATCAGCTTCATGCCCTGCGAACATCGGCTTTAACCGGAGCGACGATGGTTGGGCTGACCATGGGCCTGACTCGCAACGCGACGACTGCCGACTGGTTCAAGGCGAACTCTGCTCCCAATCTCTGGCCCGTCGAAGGCCAGGTGACCGCCAGTTTTGGGGAGCGCATTGATCCGTTCAACGGGGAAGGCGCATTCCACAGCGGCGTCGATATTGGCAGCAGCTACGGCGCTCCCGTTCTGGCTCCGGCCGACGGAGTAGTGACTCGCAGCGAGATCATGGGCGGCTACGGCAAGGCGATCATGCTGGATCATGGCAATGGCATCAGCACTCGTTACGGACACCTTTCCGGTTTCGCGGTAACCGTCGGACAATCCGTGCATCGCGGCGATGTAATTGGCTACGTCGGCACCAGCGGCCGGTCGACCGGTCCGCATCTTCACTATGAAGTCCGCATCAACGATACTCCGGTAAATCCGTACAAGTATCTCCGCATCACCGTCGCGCACAACGGCGGCTTTTCTTCCGGCAGTTAGACGTTCCTGCTCCTCTCCGAACCCCATCGCCCGAATTCTGTTCAATCCTTGCCCGGTTACTGCTCGTTACTGGGGTAATGTCTTCCGATAAACAGATTGCCAAGTTAACTTCCCAATGGCGATACCATGTAGAGGCCTCTCCCAATTTCCTGGCTGAAACGGAATCGTTCGTCCCAAGGACTGCATGGAAAATCCGGAGGTAAAGCGGTTTGGCCGCTACGAGATCGTGGCTGAATTGGGCCGCGGAGCCATGGGCGTGGTATACAAAGCCCGTGATCCGCAGATCGATCGCATGGTCGCGGTCAAGACCGTTTCCATGTGGAGGCAGGAGCAGGAAGAGGAAACCGAATTTCGCATGCGCTTCCTGAACGAGGCGCAGGCCGCGGGGCGTCTGCACCATGCCGGGATCGTCTCCATCTTTGACGTTGGCGAGAATCCCGAAAATAAAGATCCCTACATCGTGCTGGAGTATGTTTCGGGCGAGTCCCTGAGCCGGATATTGACGCGGGAAAAGAAACTTCAGCCGACCAAAGCGTTACAACTCGCCGAGGAGATCGCTGAGGCGCTCGACTATGCGCACGCCCAGGGCGTAGTTCACCGCGACATCAAGCCAGGAAACATTCTGGTGACCGAAGACGGTCACGCCAAGATTGCCGATTTCGGCATTGCGAAATTGAATCTCGCCCACTTCACGCTGCCTGGTCGCGTGATGGGAACTCCTGCCTACATGGCGCCCGAACAATTAAGCGGCGAAGGAGTAGACGGCCGCTCCGACCTGTTCTCCCTGGGAGTGATTCTCTACGCCATGGTGACGGGCCATTCCCCGTTTCAGGGCAATAGCGCGACCACGGTGTGCTTCAAAGTCGCAAATCGCGAGCCGGTAGCACCCAGCGCATTTGATCTGGCCGTCCCTCCTGAACTGGACGAAGTGATCTCGCGCGCCATGGCGAAGGATCCGGCTCAGCGCTACCAGACGGGTGGCGAATTCGCCGACGATATTCGCGAATTGCAGCAGGTGTTCGATTCAGGATCGACCACGACTTCGTTACAAACAGTGATCGCGACCGGAACCAGATCCGCAGTCACCGGGACGCGCACTCGCAGGGCAGCGGCCGGAACCAGTACAAGACATTCGGTGGCCGAAATTACACAGGCGCGAAATTTAATTCGCAGCGCAATCCACAAGGTGCCACTGAGAAACTATGTATTAGTCGGTACAGTGCTGTTACTCCTGCTAATCGCCGGCTTCCAGTCGAAGGTGCTCGTGATTTCTCCCAGATTGGCCCTTAGCGCGCCGGGCAGCGCGACTCCTACTACGGCTGCTGGCTCAAGTGTCGAACCCATACAACTGACTTCAGCGCAACCTTCTAGCGATTTGCTTACCCCAAGGTCTACCGCCACCTCGGCTCATTCGCGTCGCAAGGCTCACAAATCCCAAGTTGCAGTCAGTCCGGCCTCGAGATCTGCGCGGCCGTTTTCCGCAAGAGAAACTACGACGCCGGTCTGCAATCTCGATCTGGCGGTACAGCACCAGTTCAGGGATGCCACGCTTTTTGTTTGGGTAGACGAGCAGCTTGCATTGACTCGTACTCTGCACGGCGGGGTTCAGAAGCACATGGTGGTATTCAACGGATTGCGCGGAGTGGATTCCGAGACACTCAAGATCCCCGCAGGAAAACACTCGCTTCGCGTCCGGGCGCTCTCTTCCGACGAAACGACCGACCTGTCCAAAACGATTTCGGGGGATTTCATGGGCGGGACCGAGCGGTCGCTGCGCGTCACCTTCGAGAAGCACAATACGATCATGCGCCTGACGTGGCAGTAATCACTGGCGCAATCCCATCCAGTTTTCCGAAACGACCAGCGAATTTCCCGGATTTTGCGGATCGTACTTCACCGATGTAGGCAGCCCCAGCCGGCAAGAGTGAAGATTGATCCAGTGCCGCAGGTAGGTCACGTCCTGGGAGCACTCATAGGACACGCCCGCTACGTCATATTTGTAGATCAACATGGTGGCCGCATGATAATTTTTGGCCGCGGCCAGGTCTTGCACATCGATCACGGTGCCGTCCGTGATGCGGCCGGTCGTTTCCAGCCATGCGCGGCGCTGCCGCTCCAGTTCATCGGCAGTCTTTTGCTTGCGTCGCGAAAGCGCGTATGCCGCCAGCAATGCGACTCCGCCGGTGACGAGCCCATAAAGTCGAAGTGAATCCATACCGAGGTGGGTTGAAACCGAGCCGTTTCGGCCGATCTCTATTATCAGAATAAGCCCAAAGGCGGATGCGTGGAAGTGTTCGCAAGGTTACGGAGGTGACACGCCTGTGAAAAAAGCGCAGCGTAATTACGCTTAAGACATGTTCTACAATCGCCGTCCAGAACTTCGAACAAGCAATGCAGGAGCGCCAATGAGATTTGCGGCGATGTTTGTGGGATTGATCGCGGCGATTCTATTTACGTCGCTGTGCACAGCGCGAGCGGGCCCTCATTCTTCCCGGGAAAGAAGGCAAGACGGAACGCAGAACCACGACTGGCCGATCTATGGCGGGACTCCTGACAATAATCATTATTCTCCCCTGGCTCAGATCAATCGCAAAAACGTAAAGCGGCTGCGCGTCGCCTGGAGATTCGACACCAGAGAATCCGGGGGCTTGCAGACTAGTCCCATTGTTATCGATGGCGTGCTCTATGGGTTGACTCCCACCCAGAAGGTCTTCGCCCTGAATGCCGCGACCGGAAAGCTGTTGTGGAAGTTCGATTCCGGAATTCGAGGGACGCAACCCGATCGCGGGCTGGCGTACTGGGCCGATGGCGACGACCGCAGAATCCTGGTCGGGGTCCTGAACTTCGTTTATGCCATCGATGCCTCGACCGGCCAGCCGATTCGGAGTTTCGGAACAGATGGACGCATCGATCTCCGCGAAAATTTGGACCGCGAACCGGCCGCGCAGTCCATCTATATGACCAGCCCGGCCGTCATCTACAAAGACCTGATGATCGTCGGCGGCCGCGAAGCTGAAACCTTGCCGGCGTCTTACGGCGATGTGCGGGCTTACGATGTCCGCAGCGGACTGTTGCGCTGGACTTTCCACACTATCCCGCGTCCCGGCGAATTCGGCTATAACACCTGGCCGAAAGACGCCTGGAAGACCAGCGGCGCTGCTAATAACTGGACAGGCATGACAGCGGACGTGAAGCTGGGAATTGTCTATGTTCCCACTGGTTCAGCCGCGTTTGATTTTTATGGCGCGGATCGCATTGGCGACAATCTCTTCGCGAATTGCCTGATCGCTTTGAACGCCGAAACCGGCGAACGCATCTGGCACTTCCAGGCAGTGAAGCACGACCTGTGGGACCGCGATTTTCCAGCCCCGCCGGTGCTCTTGACCTTGGAGCGCGAAGGCAAGAGCGTAGACGCGGTCGCGCAAACCACGAAACAAGGCTTCGTATTCCTGTTCGACCGCGCTAACGGACAACCGCTGTTTCCAATCGAGTGCCGCAACTATCCGCCGAGCGATGTGCCGGGTGAAGTGGCCGCGACTCAGCAATGCCTGCCCACGAAACCCGCTCCCTTTGCACGGCAATTGCTGACAGAAGCGTTATTGAGCCGCCGCACGCCTCAAATGAACCGGTGGGCTGTAGAGAAATTCCGCGGCTTCCGCAGCGAAGGACAATTCGTTCCCTTCAGCGCCGGCAAGGACACCGTCGTGTTTCCCGGTTTCGATGGCGGCGCCGAATGGGGAGGAACCGCTGCCGATCCCGAGACTGGAATTCTTTACGTCAACGCGAATGACCTGGCTTGGACGGGTGCCCTCGCCGAGAACACCGCCGAGAACACTCCCAAGGCGTTGTACCTGAGCCAATGCGCAGTTTGCCATGGCGAACACATGGCAGGTTCGCCTCCCTCGATTCCGTCGCTGGTGGGAATCGGCGATCGGCGGTCGCCCGCGGAGATCGCAGCCATCCTCAAGAGCGGTAAGGGACGTATGCCGGGCTTTGCGAATCTCGAAGATGACCAATTTTCGGCGTTAATGTCGTATCTCGTGAATGGAGAAAATAAGGAAGTGGTGAACTCCAAGCCCCCGTCGCCCGCAATCCAATATCACTTCACGGGGTACCACCGTTTTCTCGACCCCGACGGATATCCCGCGGTAGCGCCGCCGTGGGGAACCTTGAACGCCATCAATCTGAATACCGGCGAATACGTGTGGAAGATTCCTTTGGGGGAGTATCCGAAACTGGCCGCTGCTGGCCTCAAGAATACTGGCAGCGAGAATTACGGTGGGCCGGTAGTCACGGCGGGCGGATTGCTTTTTATCGGAGCAACCAACTTCGACAAGAAATTTCGCGCCTTCGACAAGACGACTGGAGCTCTCCTTTGGAAAACGAAGCTGCCGTTTTCAGGAAACGCAACTCCCGCGACCTACGAAGTGCAGGGACGCCAGTTTGTGGTGATCGCCGCGGGAGGGGGCAAGGACTTGAAGTCGACGTCGGGTGGAGTCTACGTCGCTTTTGCCCTGAAAAAATAGAGCAGAATGTTCACCGAAACCGAAAAACTTGGTTCTGATACATCTTACTTATTCTGGCTGCAGACTTCCTTGCTCACCATGGCCACGAAACCGCCCTCCGGATTTTTGCCGAACTCGTCGTCGTGGGTCGCTTTCTTGCTGACCACGTAGCGTCCACTGCGGTCGCGAGAATAAAACCATTCTGTGGTCGGCACGGCGGTGCCGCTCGAGCAGTTAAAGCGCACGCGCGACCGCATTTCAACAAACGGACCGCCTTGCGGAAGTTGAGCCGGTTGTTTGAATTCAACCCGCACCAGCGCGAGCCGCTGGTTGTTCTTGAGAATGCGAACGGAGCTGACCGACACTTTATCGCCAGCTTCAGTCTGGCCAACGGGGCGCCAGTCGCCGGCCGCAAACACAACCAGGCTCACCAAGATCACTGGCGCCAGTGCAACTGCGCTAAGAACGATAAGGGCTTTTTTCAATTCTGACTTGTTCCGCTGGGACCCAATGTAACGACACACTCTCGTTGAAAAAAACGGTTCTGTCAACCAAAACCCTGAGTTCCTGCTCCTCTCAGAACGCCGCTCATGCTATCTTTATGGGCGCGATGGCTCGGGACAAGGTAGGTGATTCCTATGGAAACGATTCATTCTACAAAAGTTATGTCACCTGTAGGGCCGCTGTTCCTAGCCGCTTCCACGGCAGGATTGGTGGCGCTGGAGTTTGACGCACGCCGGCCCAGCCAGCAAACCATCCGGCCGAACCCGCGCGACCTGCGGGCTGAAAGCGAACGGAGAGAACCGAGATTTCAGTTTGAGGAATCGAGCCAAGCATTGCAGCCTTACGTGCAACAAATGGAGGAATACTTCGCAGGCCAGAGACGCGAGTTTACCTTTCCTCTCGACCTGCGAGGTACCGATTTTCAGCGCGCGTGCTGGCGAGCGCTCCTGGCTATTCCCTACGGGGAGACCCGGACTTATGCCGACATCGCGCGCGCAGTCGGACGGCCGCAAGGGTTCCGCGCGGTTGGAATGGCCAACAACCGCAATCCGGTGGCGATTGTCGTGCCTTGCCATCGCGTGATCGCCTCCGACGGAACGCTCTGCGGCTACGGCGGCGGGCTGGAAATCAAGCGCCATTTGCTGGAGTTGGAAGGCGCCCTCTCAGGCACGCTTGCAGCATAACTCGCTCACCAGTTGTGCCGATTGATTGGTATTTGTTGATTGCTGATTGGAAGAGTTGAGCTGGTTTTCAATCAGCAATTAACAATCATCAATCAACAATCGATTGAGCACTCACAACCAATCCTCCGCACTCCGCAAGGCCGGCCTCTTCTATCTCGTCTTCGTAATGTTCTCCTACACCACGGGGGGCCCCTTCGGGCTGGAGGACATGGTCACCACCTCCGGGCCCGGAATGACTCTGATCTACCTCCTGGTCTTGCCGTTTTTCTGGTGCATCCCGGTGTCACTCGTTTCGGCGGAGCTCACAACTGCCATGCCAGTTGAGGGCGGCTTCTATCGCTGGACCCGCGCCGCCTTCGGCGATTTCTGGGGATTTCTCGCTGGATGGTGGAACTGGTCTGCGTCATTTCTGCTGGGCGGAGTTTATGCCGTTCTGTTCACTGATTACCTGGTCTACTACTACCCCAAAATGACGTGGTGGGAGCATTACCTGGTCTCGATCGCCCTGATCGCCCTGCTGACGTGGATCAACGTGCGCGGCATTCAGATGGTCGGCCAGGTCGCAACCGCGCTCGAGATTTTTATTTTCGTGCCGGTAATGATTATGATCGTCATCGCCCTGGCGCACTGGCATCACAATCCTTTCACGCCCTTGGTCGTGCCGCACCAGCCAACCTTCAAAGTTTTTGGAGTGGGATTGGCGCTCGGGCTGTGGCTCTATTCCGGCTACGAACAACTTTCCACCGTCGCGGAGGAAGTCGAGAACCCGCAGCGCGCTTATCCGCGGGCGCTGGCGATGGTGGTTCCGCTTTCGATCGCCGCCTACTTCCTGCCGGCGTTTGCTGGATTGGCCTCGGCGGGCAATTGGGAAAAATGGCACACCGGATTCTTCTCCGACGCCGCCGGAATGATTGGCGGTCCATGGCTCGGCACCTGGATGACGCTGGCGGCTATGGTGGGAAACGTCGCCCTGCTGAACAGCACGATTCTGACGACCACGCGGATGCCCTTTGCACTGGCGGAAGATGGATACCTGCCGGCCGTGCTCACCCGCAAGCATCAGCGCTACGGCACTCCGTGGCTGGCAATCGTAGTTTCGGCGCTGATCTACGCCCTGTTGTCATGGCAGAGCCTGGGGCAATTAGTGTCGGTATACATCTGGCTGCGCTCCGCCACCACCCTCTTGACGGTTCTCTCCGCGTGGAAACTTCGTCGCAGCCGCCCAGACCTGAAGCGTTCGTTCACCATCCCTGGCGGGCGCGTGGGATTACTGTATGTAGTCGGCGCACCGGTCGTGATGGCCCTGGTCGCTCTGCTGGGCAGCGACCGATTCGGCCTGATCGGCGGTGCCATCGCAATCGCCGCCGGCCCTCTGATCTACCGGATTCTGAAACGTCGCACTGCCGAACCTGCGCACGTTTCCTGAATCTCAGCCTTAGAAAATATGGGGACAGCCGCGCTCGGCTGCCCGTCAAAAACGCTACTCGCCCTTGCGAACCAGTTTTGTAAGATATACAATAAATATGTATATCCAAGGAGGCACATGCAAGTCGCAAAATGGGGCAACAGCTTGGCTGTGCGCTTGCCCGCAGCAGTGGTCGACGCGCTCGACTTAAAAGAAGGGGACCAGATTGAGATTCACGTTGCGAGCGGCCGGACCTTTGAAGTAAGCCACGATCGTAGCCGTGAGCGGGCGTTGGCCCGCCTCCGCAAACTGCGTCGTCCTTTCCCTTCCGGATTTGTCTTCGATCGTCAGGAAGCGAATGAGCGATAGGGCGTTCCTCGACACCAATGTTTTTGTGTACGCCGTCGCGCAGAACGATCCACGATCCCAAGACGCGGAAAAATTAATTTCTGCAGGCGGAAAAATCAGTGTGCAGGTCTTAAACGAGTTTGCTGCAGTAGTGAGGAGGAAGACGAAAATGCCCTTTGACGAAGTTCAACTCGCCTTGCAGAGCATCGAGGTACTTTGTCCTGGCCCCCTACCAATTACGTTTGATACCCATAAGAAGGCTTTGGCAATAGCGGAGAAATACGAGTATGGAGTTTACGACGCTCTGATCGTCGCCTCTGCCCTGGAAGCAGGATGCACGATCCTCTATTCGGAAGATATGCAGGACGGACAGGTCATTGATCGCCGCTTAACGATTCGAAACCCGTTCCGGTGAGTCGCGGCGCGTTACACGATTCCTCAGGTTTTTTGTTCTCTTTAGGGGAGAGTGCTGCTTCTGACCCTTAGGTTGCGTTCAACTTACCCAATCCAGAAACTTGTACCAGGCTCCCGCGAACGGCAGGAACCATGGCCTCCCGTTGTACAAGCCCAGTGGCGCCCCCGGAAACGGGATGCCGACAAACGGATTCTCCGGCTTATCCCCCGCCATCAGTTCCGCAATCTTCTGCCCCTGATACGTGGCCATGGCCACGCCGTGTCCGGCATAGCCGACGGCGAAATACATGCCATCCAGTTGCCCTGCATGGGGCATGATGTCAAACGCGAAGTCGAGCGTGCCGCCCCACACGTAGTCAATCTTGGCGTCGCTGAGTTGCGGATAAACCTCGATCATTCCGCGCCGCAGAATCTCCGCGCTCTGCCGTACTGTCTGATCGCTCTCCGGAAAGAACGCCGCCCGCCCGCCGAAGAGCATACGGCGGTCCGGCGTGAGCCGATAGTAGTACAGATAGTTTTTCGAATCGTAGATCATGCGGTTGCGCGGGCTCAATTCGCGCGCAAGCGCCTCGGGCAGAACCTCAGTGATGATGATGAACGACCCGATCGGAATCAGCTTCTTCCGCAGCGCAGGCGTCGCTTTACCTGTATATCCGCTGGTGCCGACAAAAACTTCCTGCGCCCATACTGGGCCGCGCGAAGTCGCCAACTTCCATCCAGCCGTACCCTGCCGCGTCTCCCGCTGAATGGCTTCGACGCGCGTGTGCTCGAAGATTTCGGCCCGCGCTTTCATCGCAGCGTGGGCCAATCCCGCAACGTAGCGCGCAGGGTTGGCCCCGGCGCTGACTTCATCCACCATGCCTCCGTAATAAATGGTTGAACCGATTTCGCTGCTCAATTCATTCTTTTGAATCACTCGCAGCGTATGCTGGAATTCCCGCGCAATCACTTCAGCCTGCCGCGCATAGTCGTCAAAATGTTTCTGCTTGCAAGCAACTTCGAGATGTCCGCAGCGGACGAAATCGCAATCGATTCCTTCTTCGCGCACAATTTGTTCCACGCATTCCATGGATGCAAGTGAGGCCGCATACATCCGCTGCGTTCGCTCGCGCCCGTACATGGAGATCAGCTTGTTGACGCCCAGCTTCATCCCGGTAAGCACCATCCCCCCATTGCGGGAGCTGGCTCCCCATCCAATCGTTTCGGCTTCCAGCACGGCAACTTTCGCCCCGCGCTTAGCCAGCGTGCGCGCGGCGGAGAGCCCGGTGAACCCCGCGCCAATCACTGCGACATCGACAACTTCTGGCAAAGGCCGGGTAGCGTCAACTTTGGGAAATTCCGTAGTGGTGAGCCAGTAATTGTGTTCTTGCAGGGGCATAGTTTTTCGATCTGTCTGATGAGACCTGAACCCACTGGTCAATCAATGCAGTGGGGGGATGGGTTCGGGCGACCGAGCATTCTAGCCCACGCGCACACCAAGGTGCATGTACCCTCGGTCTCAAGTGCCCTCCACGTAAGTCCCCGTCGGTAATCTTGCCCCAGTTACCCGACCACTCTAGCCTGTAGGAGCATGGCCCTGCGTTGTCTTTTGTTTTCCTCCGATGAGGGAACCGCGGATTCTATTCGCCAAGTGTTAGTGAGCTTGGGCGTGGAGGGAGAGCACTGTTCCGAGGCCGCGCAAGCGGTCGAGCGAGTCGCAAATGAGAATTTACAAATTGTCATCATCGACTGGGACAAGCAGCCCGAAGCTGCCCTGCTGCTAACCACAGCGCGTCAACGCAAGGCCGCCGAACGGCCACTTACGCTGGCGATTGTGAGTGACGATGCCAGCGCGCCTATGGCATTGCAGGCGGGTGCAAATTCGATTTTGCGCAAGCCGCTTGAGATCAACCAGGTCGAATCTACGCTGACGACTGCCCGCGACCTGCTGCGCGCCAAGAGGGACTCGGCGGCGCAGTCGGCGCACGCGGCCGCGGCTAGTTCGTCCGCAGCGACGCCCTCGTTCAGCGTCACACCGCCGAGCGTGCCACAACCAGAAGAAAAACCCCGCGGTGAGTTTCTCCAGTCTTCCGCCAGATCGCACGCCCCCGAATTTGTCTCATCGCTCGATGTTGTGTTTCCAGCAAAAGACATGGCGCCGCTCGCTGCCGCGCCCGCCGCGGAAGAGAGTTCACCGGCGACGCTTTCGAGTCCCGCATCAAACCCTCCGCCTGACGGTCCGAAGGGCCTGGAATGGTATTTGAAAACCCGGGCAGGAGCCTCCGCTGTTTCGGCGTCCGCCTTCCCTGCTCCAGTTTCCGCGAAGCCGGAGTTAATGGGTTACGAGGCACCCGCACGCCCGGCAGCGAAGTCAATCGCTGCACAGGAAGGTGTTCCCGTTACCAAGTCGTCTCAGCACACTCTCACGGAACGAAAGAAAGAAGCCGAACTCTTTGCTTACATGGCGGGCGAAAAGGATGCTTCGGAGGAAGTTCCTCCGCCCAAGTCCAGGCTCGGAAAGGCCGCGATCTTAGGAGCCATGGTGCTGGCCAGCTTCGCTATCGTCGCCACGCCGCAAGCACCATGGCACTCCCAAGTCCGCGCACTTTGGGCACGCGGACGCCAAACGCTCCAGGGCTGGTTGAATCCCCAGCCTGTCACTCCGGTTCAGACCGTTGCTCATGAGAATTTTGCCCGCCCCGGAGATGAATTCAAGCTCCCGGTCAGCGAACCGATTCCGGACGCAACCACCGATCCGACGCAGATTCAAGTTTTGCCGGTCGTGGATCCCACCGCCAAGAAGCCGAACTCCGATGCTTCGAACCAGGCCCAGCCTGCGGTGCAGCCAGACGGAACTGTCCCGCCGGGCGATTTAACGTCCCCAACCGTTCAGGTTCAAGGACAGCCGGTGGGCCTGCCGAGTGCGACCGCACAGCCCACCACTGGACCTACTGGAACGCCCTCGCCAACCGCCGTAGCGGCTCCGGTTTCCGCGGCGCATGCTGAAACCCCGGCTGCCATTCCACCAAGTTTGTCGTCGCCATCTTCCGTGACGGTAGTTCCAGCGCCACCCACGACACCGAGGAATCCGCCGCAGCGCCATGCGTCGGTGGCAGGAGAAGTACCTTCGAGTTTGCGGTCACAATTGGCTTCCACGACTCCCGATGCCAGCGGCAATAGGGCACCCGAGACCGCCATGGCATCTATCGAACCAGTGGCGGTTGCCGAAGCCGCAGAACGCGCATTGCTGACCGACCAGCCGTCCATCGCCTATCCCGCGAACGTGAAGGCGCAAGGCACAGTGGTTTTGCAGGTCTTGATTGGCCGCGACGGCACTGTGGTGGACGCCAAGTTCCTGCAGGGCTCCCTGGCATTCGCCCGCAACGCCATCGATGGCGTCAAGCAATGGAAGTTTAAGCCCTACATCATGAACGGACGGCCGGTGTCGGTGCAAACATCACTCACATTGACGTTCAAGTCAAATCACTAAGAGTAAGTTGTTTGTTTTGTTTAACAGGGCCGCATCGCCTCCCGGTTCCTTGACTGAAGCGAATTTCAATCCGACCCCGCGTTTACCGCCGAGGCTCAAATCATGCAGCTAAGCGGTCGCAAACTGCATCTACAGGGATATAATAGAAAGAGTTTCGCAGGAAGCAACTCCTTCCAGAAGAAGACCAAACCCGATGTCCATGAAAACCAAGGCAGCAGTTCTGTTCACCTCTTTTGCCGTATTACTTTTCGTCGTCGTGGGTTCGATGGGAGGCGTCCACGCTTCCTCCAACGACGGATCTTACCGTCAACTGCAGGTGTACAGTGAAGTTCTCTCTCGCGTGCGTAGTGAATACGTGGAAGAGCCGAATATTCCGAAGGTAACGGATGGCGCGCTGCATGGTCTTCTGGAATCGCTTGATTCCAACTCCGCCTACATGACGGCCGATGCCTACAAATCCTACAAGGCTCACAAGAATGAAGCCAAGGGCGGAATTGGCGCGGTGATTTCGAAACGCTTTGGCTACGCTGCAGTAGTCGATGTGTTGCCCGGCTCTCCCGCGGAGAAAGCGGGAATTGAACAGACCGACATCTTCGAATCGATCGAAGGCCAGAGTACGCGAGAGATGTCGTTGCCCGAAATTCGCAGCCTGCTTGCCGGTACTCCGGGATCTACGCTGAACGTTGCCGTGGTCCGAGCCCGCAAGGCGGAACCCCAAAAAGTCACGATCACCCGCGACGTCGTCAGTATTCCTGCCGTGGCCGACAAGATGATGGACGATGGCATCGGCTATGTGAAAGTCGAAGCCCTCACCAAGGGCAAACCGCAGGAGATCGCTGCCAAGGTTAAGTCGCTTGAAAAATCGGGCGCGAAGAAAATTCTCCTCGACCTGCGCAACTGCGCCGAAGGCGACGAGAGCGAAGGTGTTGCCACCGCGAATCTTTTCCTGAATCACGGCACCATCACCTACCTCCAGGGGCAGAAATACCCGCGTCAGGCGTTCAATGCTGATCCAGCCAAGGCAATCACCACACTGCCGGTCGCAGTTCTGGTAAATCGCGGAACGTCGGGCGCAGCTGAGATCGTTGCCGCTGCCATCTTGGAGAACGCGCGCGGCGACGTTGTTGGCGACAAGACCTTCGGGGACGGATCCGTGCAGAAGACCATTGACTTGCCGGACGGCGGAGCTTTGATCCTCTCTATCGCCAAGTATTATTCGCCCAGCGGCAAAGCCATTCAGGACACGGCGATCACTCCCAACGTTGTAGTCGCCGACGCCACTGACGATTCCATATCGCCAGACGACGAGGACTCAACCCCCTCGCCCGATCAGGAAGCGAAGCCCAAAAATATCGTGGATGATCAGCTGAACAAGGCCGTCGAAGTTCTCAAGAGCCACGCCAGCTAGCCCGCATCCCTTGCAATTCCCATCGCGCGTCTTCGGGCGCGCGATTACTTTTGTCAGTAAGACTCGCTCCGGGGATAGTCGCCCTTAGTGCTATCCTGACTTTGTCTCCTGATGAAATCCTTCTACGAAACGCTGCCCCCGGTGGAAATCGGTGGACGCAGGCTGGTTGGCCGCGTGCTGTTCAGTCTGCTCGTGCTCGTTTCCATCCTGGTAGGTGCGACCGTCGGGCTCTTGCTCGTCTACACCATGGACCTGCCGCAGGTCGATGCTCTGGAAGCTTATCGTCCCAGTTCCATCACTGAGCTCTATGACGATCACGAGCGCGTCATCGGATCATTCGCCCTGCAGCGTCGCGTGGTCGTCAGCTACGAGGATTTTCCTCCCGTTCTTCGCGATGCCCTGGTCTCGATCGAAGACAAGGATTTCTACCGTCACTCCGGCGTGAATTTCTGGCGAATCATCGGCGCTGCCTATCGCGATATCACCTCCGGCGGCCGTCTCCAGGGCGCCTCGACACTGACCATGCAGTTGGCGCGGAATCTTTTCCTCTCGCCCGACCGTTCCTTCCACCGCAAGGTGCAGGAAACCATGCTTGCCATCCAGATTGAGCGGCGCTTTACCAAGCCGCAAATCTTCACGCTCTACGCCAATCAGATCGCCTTGGGACACGGCACGTTCGGCTTCGAGGCTGCGTCGGAATTTTATTTCAGCAAGCCGGCCAGGCAACTCACACTCGAGGAAGCGGCCCTGCTCGCGGGTTTGCCCAAAGGCCCGACGGTATATTCGCCGATCAACCATCCCGACAAGGCGCAGAGACGGCGCAACCTGGTCATCAATGCCATGCTGGAAGACGGCAAGATAACCGCCGCCCAAGCCGCCGATGCGCGGTCCGCGCCGCTGGTGTTGCGTCTGGCGCATGATCCCAATTCCCTGGCTCCGTATTTCGTCGAAGAAATCCGACGCTATCTCGAAGGCAAGTACGGCGCCGATCAGGTGCATGAAGGCGGATTGAAGGTCTACACCACGCTCGACGTCGATCTGCAGCGCGCCGCGAACCAGGCGGTACTCGACGGCTTGGCCGCGTACGAACGCCGCCACGGCTGGAAGAATCATCTGGAAAATGTCGTCGCCAGCGGTATTCCGCTCGACAAATATTTTCATCCCGACTGGGACGACGAACCCGAAGCCAACGGCTACATCCACGCACTGGTCACCTCCGCCGGAACCGGTATCGCAACGCTGAAGTTTGGGCGGTATACCGCGGCGCTCGGTCAGCCCGATGTCGCCTGGACTGGACACAAACTCGCGGACATTCTTAAAACCGGCGACATCTGCTACGTCAAGATTCTGTCGCTCGGCGCGAACGGCGCAGCTCGCGTCAGCCTAGAGCAGGATTCCGGCGCCCAAGGTTCACTGCTCGCCATCGACAACGCAACCGGCGGAATCAAGGCGATGGTCGGCGGCCGCGATTTCAACGAATCCAAATTTGACCGCGCCACGCAGTCTCTGCGGCAAGTCGGCTCCTCGTTTAAGCCATACGTCTACACCGCCGCCATCGACCAGGGCGCCAGCCCCGACGATACGATCCTCGACGAGCCCGTCAGTTTCGATACTTCCTCCGGTCCCTACGCCCCGCACAACTACGATGAAAAATTTGAAGGCATCATCACGCTACGCCGCGCGCTGGCCCAGTCTCGCAACATTCCCGCTCTGAAGCTGGCCAACAAACTTGGCATCAAGAACGTCATCGACTACGCTGGACGTTTCGGCATCACCTCGAGGCTGCCACCATACCTTCCGGTGGCGCTGGGTGCGGCCGAGATTACATTAATGGAGCAGACGTCCGCCTACAGCGTCTTTCCCAACGACGGGGTGCGCGTCCTCCCGCGCTATATCACGCGCGTAACCGATTATGAAGGCCGCGTGCTGGAAGAGGATTTTCCCGACGTGAAGGATGTGGTCAGCGAGCGCACCGCCCGCATCATGACCTCGATGTTGCGCGAGGTCGTTCTGCACGGCACCGGCATTGCCGCGGCGAAGTTGCCGTTTCCAGTCGCCGGCAAGACCGGCACGACCAACGATTTCACCGACGCGTGGTTTATGGGATTCTCTCCGACCATGACCTGCGGAGTCTGGGTCGGCTACGACGAGAAGAAATCTCTCGGAGCCAAAGAAACCGGAGCACACGCCGCCTTGCCGATCTGGATGAACTTTATGAGGGTTGCGATGGCCGGCAAAGATCCGGGAGACTTCCAACCGTCGCCCTTGGCCCCGCACGCCGTCGCGCAAAAAGTAGACACGCCGGACACAGCCCCGGCGACGGAAGAAGCCCACTGACCTCGTAGAGACGTAGCTCGCTACGTCTCTTTGCAGTCACCATTCGTCGCTTCGATGCGCCGCCGGCACCGGCAAGACGTTGCCAGCAACGTCTCTACGAAGGAGAAAATATGAGAAAGACGTTTTTGCTTTGCAGCTTCACGGTTCTTGCGCTGCTCGCCATTCTCTCTGTATCAGGCCGTGCGGCCGGCGACGAACAGGCGGCCATCAAACACGTCCTGCTCACCCAGCAGGACGCGTGGAACCATCACGATCTCGACCGCTTCATGGCAGGCTATTGGAACTCTCCAGAACTGACTTTCTTTTCCGGCGCGAAACAGACCGCGGGTTGGCAAGCCACGCTCGATCGCTACCGCGCAAACTACAATAGCCCCGGCCACGAAATGGGCCAGCTGGAATTCTCGAACCTTCGCATCGAAATGCTCGGACCAGAAGCGGCCTTCGTGCGCGGCGAATTTAATCTGACCATGCCCGACGGCAAAACGCCCCACGGAATCTTCACGCTAGTCTTCCGCAAGTTTCCCGACGGCTGGAAAATAATCCATGACCACTCCGCCGCCGCAGAATAAGCGGGGGTGCCCGGGGTGCCCCACCCTTGTCGCGTTGTTTGCGACAGGGTGGGGATTTTGACCCAGTCGGCCAAGTCCCTCAAAACCGCCGTAGACGTTTATGAAGCCAACTTCGCGACTCACCGCTTCACCCGCACCTGCACCCGCGTCCCCTCGGGAAGGCTTCCATTCAAAAGCTCCACCGCGCCATTCCGCACAACCCCCTCGAACTCTTGCTGCACCTGAATCGAAGCCGGCGCAGCCACCCGTGCCCCGCCACGTCCCATGCCCTTATCCATGGCGTCGTTCGCCAACCGATCCGCCTCCTGATTCTGCTCCCGCAGTGCATGGCCGATCGAAAACCAATCCAGTTGCGCAATCAACTCCTTCGCTCGGCCGTGCAGTTCCTGCAACGTCGCGTTCTTCACTTTGTAAATGCCCTTGATCTGCCGCACCAGCAATTCCGAATCGCTGATCAGCTTGAGCGCCTTGGGCCCGTGCTGCACAGCATATTCAAGCGCCGCGATCAGCCCCTGATACTCCGCAAAGTTATTGGTCTGATGTCCCAGATATTCACTCAGCGCCGCCACCTTGCGCCCGGACTCATCGTGCAGCACCACGCCGTAGCCCGCCGGCCCCGGGTTGCCGCGCGCTCCGCCGTCGCTGTGTGCAACCAGGTAGTGCTGGGGAGGATTTTCGCGAGCCTCGAATAAATGTTTGGCTCCGGCGTGAGAGGAAGGGCGAGAAGCAAAATCGGGCATGTCCGAGTTTACAACGGAGCACGTGCCGGGCTCAGCGGCCAGCCGCAAGCCGTGTGGCCAACCGCGGCGGCAACTTCGCCTCGAAGATCCGATCCTGCGCGTCTTTCAGATTATAGGGCGTGCGATGGAAGTGAACCACCTGCGCGTCGGTATCGAACAGCGCGAACGCGGCCCGCCAATCGCCGTCGCGGGGCTGCCCCACTGACCCGGGATTGATCAGGTAGCGTGTGTGCGGCTTTAGCTGCAGCGCCACCGATTCCGCCTGCCCGGCCGTCTGGTACTCCGGCCGAAAGCCATCCGCCGAAGCATCGTTCACAAAAAATCCACCCTGCAAATGTGTGTGCCCAAAAAAAGTTAATGGGCTCGCCAGGGTGATCAGCGGCGCCAGCGCATCTCCCAGGGAAACCACGTACTCATCCTCATCATTGGGGGAGCCATGCACCAGCTGCACCTCCGGGAAATCCGGCAGCGAAACTGGCCCCTGCGGCAGTTCGCGCAGCCATGCCAGATTTTGAGGAGTCAATGCGTTGCGCGTCCAAATCGCAGCCGACGCCGCCATGGGATTGAAATCGTTCAGATCCAGCAGTCCCGTAACCGCCTTGTCGTGATTCCCGCGCACGAAAGTTTTCCCCAGTTCGCGCGAGCGCGTGGTCACTTCATTTGGACTTGCTCCGTATCCCACGATATCCCCAAGGTTGACAGCCCTATCAAACGAAGGAGCGGCCGCAAGGCTGGCTTCCAGAGCTTCGAGATTGGCGTGAATATCGCTGAGAAGAAGTATGCGCAAACAGGTCACCGAACAAGCTGCCGATTATAGACTGCGCACGGTCAAATACGGAGTCGGGCGTTCTCCCTACCCTGAAGTTAGCCACATTCAGTGTTTCACCCAGGCGCATTTATCACCGGGCAGCGGGCCCAGTGTCCCGCCGAAACCTGCACTAGCGGCGGATAATCGCGGGCGCAGGCTGGAATACGGAATTCGCAGCGCGGCTCGAACCCGCATCCCGGTGGCATCGAGTGCAGAGCCGGAACCGTCCCTTCAATCGTCTGCAGCGGACGTCTGCGGTCTGTCTTGAGATCGGGCACGGCGCGCAACAAGCCGCGTGTGTAAGGGTGTGCTGCTGCCTGGAAAATGTCTCGCTTGGCCCCGAGTTCCACCAGGCTGCCTGCATACATCACCGCGACCCGATCGGCGATCTGCGAAACCACCGCCAGATCGTGAGAAATGAAGAGCATGGCCAGCCCGAACTTTATTCGCAGTTGCGCCAGCAACTCCAAAATCTGCGCCTGGATCGTAACGTCGAGCGCCGTAGTCGGCTCGTCGGCAATCAGTAACTGCGGGCGATTGACGATGGCCATCGCGATCATGATGCGCTGCCGCATGCCGCCCGAAAGCTGGTGCGGATAATCGCGGGCGCGTCGCGCAGCCTCGGGAATTGCGACGTCATTCATGGCGTCAACGGCGCGCTGCCATGCGTCGTGCTTTGAAATGGAATTGTGCGCCACCACCGCCTCGGCGATCTGGTCTCCCACGCGCATGACGGGGTTAAGTGCCGTCATCGGCTCTTGAAAAATCATCGCGATGCGCGAGCCTCGCAGCTGCCGCATCGCATCGTCATCCAGAGCAGCGAGATTCCGCGTCGCGCCGTTTTCCGCGAAGGAAATCTCGCCGGAGACGCGCGCCTGCGGCGGCAGCAACCGCATGACGGCCAGCGACGTGATCGACTTCCCCGATCCCGATTCGCCCACCAGCCCCACAACTTCGCCAGGTGCAATTGAAAGGCTGAGATCGCGAACCGCAGGCAGGTTTGATGAGGAAATTTGCGTGGGGACAGCCGCCCGCAGGGCAGCCGCTGTGTTGTGCACAGGGAATGCGATGTTCAATTTCCGGATGTCGAGCAGGGGTTGCACCATTGAATGGTAGCAGCGAACACCCCAAAAAAATCGCCAAGCGGGCGACGGACAGCCCCTCGACTTCGCCCAAGGCAGGCCGAGAGCGACTGTCGCCGCATGCCGAGGCGCCGGCTACTGCCCCAGAATCAGCGGCAGCCCGTTCTTGTTATTCCCAATTACCACGACCTTCGAGTTCGGACTCTTTGCCAGATTCTCCGTGGCCTCGATTCCTTTCCATTCCAGCAGCGAAGGCGTAATGCCCTGGGCAACAATCTGCTGGAAGTCGCGCACTCCGGCGGCCTCGATGCGTTTGCGCTGGGCTTCCTGCGTTTCTTTTTGCAGGCGGAAGTTCATGGCCAGCGACTCCTGCTCCGCCTGCTGCTTGGCTTCAATGGCGGCCTTGAGTGTGGCGGGCAGCTGAATGTCGCGCAGCAGAACGTTTTCCACGGTCAGGCCGCGCTCCTTGAGTTGAGCGCTCACTTGATCAAAAATCTGCTTGGCCACCATTTCGCGTTCCCCGGTGTAGAGTGCGTTCGCCGTATGCGAAGCGGTGGCCTCACGAATAGCCGATCGCAGCGTCGGTTCCACGACCACATTTTCATAATCGGAGCCAATCTTCTGAAAAACTTCCGCGGCCCGGTCTGGGTTCAGGTGATAAATGAGCGAAGTGTCCAGGCTCATCATCAGACCTTCGCTCGAGGGAACGCTGGCCGATTCCTTTAGCGTCTGCGTCTGGATCGAGAGTTCGTTATTCGTCTTCATCGGGTTGATGAGATGAAT
>DATBEI010000109.1:0-53263 GCA_036269595.1 Candidatus Sulfotelmatobacter sp. | reverse complement strand
AAGCTATGGGCTGATGATCTTATTCCCTACCGAAAGTTGCGCCGGCAATTGCCGTTTGTAATGATCTCGCATGCTGCGTATCCGCAAGTCACGGGCAATCGAACTCCGGCATCGCTCTCGAAGATTTGGATTACCGACATTTTGCGCAAACGCATCGGCTACCGCAATCTGATTGCGTCGGATGATCTGGAGATGGGTGGCGTGCTCTCGGCGGCTCCAATTGGCGAAGCGGCCGTAGAGTTCGTCCGAGCGGGAGGCGATTTGTGCTTAATCTGCCACCGCGAAGATCGCATTCTGCAGGCTCATGAAGCGCTGATGAAGAATGAGGAAAAGGACCCGGCGTTCGCGCGACGGGTCTCGGAATCGGCACAGCGCGTGCTGACATTCAAAAAGAAATCGGCAAACTTGTGGCGTCACCGACAGGCTCCCACCGACGCTGCGATCAGCAAGTTGGGGCGCCAGCTATGGGAATTCAGCGAAGAGATTCGCTTGGCTCCTTTCAGCCGTGAAGCGGACCGGCGGCGGTCTCGCGCATGAGCGACCGGGCAATGATTGTGGCCGGAGTAATGAGTGGGACTTCAGCGGATGGGATTAATGTTGCGCTCGTGCGTATCGGCAGTGCACGCGGTTCGGGATCACCTCGCAAATCAATTCCCCGCGGCAGCAGGATTCGGTTCCAGTTGCTGGGACACGCGGAATTTTCTTATCCGGCAAAGGTCCGCGCCGCCATTCTGGCTGCGATGAATTCGGAATCCGCTCGGGTGGCGGATATTGCCCGGCTGAGCTTTGTTTTGGGTGAGCTTTATGCGGACGCAATATTCGCTACACAGCGGCAGCTTCGAGTAAAGGCTCAGTTGATCGGATGCCATGGACAAACGCTCTACCATCAAGGCGAAGCTCGGCAGTTTTTGGGACGAAAAATAACCGCGACGTGGCAGACGGGAGAAGCTGCGGTAATCGCGGCTCGCTTGGGCGTGCCGGCAGTGTCGGATTTTCGTCCCGCAGACATGGCTGCAGGAGGAAAGGGCGCGCCGCTTGTTCCCTATCTTGATTGCCTGCTCTTCGGGGATCCGAAGATCGGTCGGATCGTGCAGAACATTGGGGGGATTGCGAATTTAACAGCAATTCCGGCGGCGGGCGGGCGCGTCCTTGCCTTTGACACGGGGCCGGGGAATATGGTCATCGACGCGCTGACGGAGTCGCTGTTTCGCCGAGCATTTGATCGTGAAGGCAAGATTGCTGCCTCCGGAATCGTGTTGGAACCTGTTCTGGCGCAGATTCTACGGCGAAAGTTTTTTCGCTCAAGACCGCCAAAGACTGCGGGGCGCGAACAATTTGGACGCGAATTTGTGGACGACTTCTTGCGTCAATGTGCTGGTTTTCGCAAGGAAGATGCAATTGCGACGGCAACGGCGCTCACGGCGAGATCGATCGGCACGGCCGTCAAGCAATTTGTAACGAGCGGATCCTCTAACTCCTATCGCGAAATGATTCTTTCCGGCGGCGGAGCGCGAAATGCAACTTTGGTTTCCATGTTGACCAGGACACTTGCACCAATTGGGATTCGACTACGATTTTCTGATGATTTCGGCGTGCCGTCAGAGGCAAAGGAAGCAGTGGCGTTCGCAGTGCTGGCCTATGAAACCTGGAATCGGCGGCCGTCCAATATACCCGCCGCGACGGGCGCGAAACGAGCGGCGATACTGGGAAAGATTTCGTATGCGTAGTCAACTCGTAGTTATAGTCGGCCTGATCGCAATCTTGCCTCTGCTATCGTGCTCGGCCAAGCCCGATCCCAACACGCTGGTCATGGTTATAGAATCCAGCCCGACGAATCTTGATCCTCGCGTGGGAATCGACGCGTTCTCAGAGCGAATCGACAATCTGATCTTCGACGATTTACTTTCGCGCGGAGACGATCTGAACGTGGCGCCGGGTCTCGCCGAACGCTGGGAGATTCCCGATCTGCTGACCTACGTTTTTCATTTGCATCGCGGCGTCACGTTTCACGATGGACGTCCGCTGACGGCGCGCGATGTGAAATGGACCTTCGACTCGCTGTTGCAGGGCAAGATTCGCAGTACCAAGGCAGCGGTCTACCGTTTTGTGGACCGGATCGAGGCACCTGACGACGCGAACGTCGTCTTCCACATGAAAGAACAGGACGCGACCTTGCTGTGGAATCTATCGGATGGCGCCATGGGCATTGTGCCTTACGGCAGCGGCGATGAGATGACGCAACATCCGATCGGCTCGGGTCCATTCAAATTCGTCAGCGCGGAGACCGACCGGGAAGTTGTGATCGAACGAAACGAAGAGTATTGGGATGGTCCACCCAAAGTTTCGCGCGTGCGCTTTGCCGTAGTTCCAGACGCGACCACGGAGGCTCTTGAGTTACGCAAAGGCAGCGGGGATGTGTCCATCAATTCGCTTACGCCCGACACGGTTTACACGCTGTCGCGCGATGCCAATCTGGCAGTGGAACGCGGGCCCGGTACAACGCTGGCATATCTCGGATTCAACCTGCGTGATCCGATTCTGAAAGATGCGCGCGTGCGACAGGCCATCGCTTACGCCCTCGACCGGAAGCCGATGATTGAATATCTATGGCGCGGAGACGCCGAACCGGCGCGTAGCGTTCTGCCACAACAAAGCTGGGCTTACAACGGAAGCGTGCCGGCATACGATCACGACGTTAATAAGGCCAATCAGTTACTCGATGCTGCGGGCTATCCCGCGGTGAATGGCGTTCGCTTCCACATCACTATGAAGACCTCCGACAACGAAAACACCCGTCTGATGGTGGCCGTGATGCAGCAGCAGTTGCGCGAGGCGGGAATCGCGCTCGATATCCGCAGCTTCGAGTTTGCAACTTTTTTTTCCGACGTGCAGCACGGCGCGTTTCAGATGTACGGCCTACGCTGGATCGGCGGCAATGAAGACCCTGACATTTTCGAGTATGCCTTTGATTCGGCAAAGTTCCCGCCCAACGGCGCCAACCGTGGCTACTATTCGAACCCCAAGGTTGACGCGCTCATCGATGAAGCACGACGGGCGGTCGATCCTAACGTGCGTAAGCCGCTATATGCCGAAGTCCAACGCATTCTGGCCGAAGACGTGCCCTACATTGATCTGTGGTACCTCGATAATGTGCTGGTGCATACGCGGCGCGTGCAAAATCTGAAGATGAATCCCGCAGGAAATTACGACTTCTTACGCACGGCTGAGCTAGTCCACTAAGCGCATCATCCCTGTCTGCGAGTGACTCGCAAAAGCCGCGATTTTTGCTGAACTGCCCGCCGAGGGCGATTCCACCACCTGCGTGTTACCATCAAATTCCGACATAATTCATGCGAATACTCTTCATTGGCGACATCTTCGGACGACCGGGGCGGAATATTGTTAAAGAGCGGCTTCCGGGGATTATCCGCGATCACGAAATTGATCTGATCATCGCCAATGGAGAGAATTCCGCCGCTGGTTTTGGAATTACTCCAGCGCTGGCGGAAGAGCTTTTTGAACTCAACATTGACGTGATCACCACTGGGAACCACGTCTGGGACAAGCGCGAAATCGTTGACTACTTCCAACTGGTCGAAGGCAACGGGCACGGCCCGGCGCGCAGGGTGCTGCGTCCGGCGAATTATCCCGCGGACATGCCCGGTTCGGGCGTATACGAAGGAATAAAAGGACAGATTCCATATGCGGTGATCAACTTGCAAGGGCGGGTGTTTATGGCGTCGAACGACGATCCGTTCCGCACCGCCGACCAACTCCTGCAGAAGATCAAGGCGAAGGTGATTCTGGTCGACATTCATGCCGAGGCGACGTCGGAAAAGATTTCGATGGGGTGGTACCTTGACGGGCGCGTGACGGCGGTTGTTGGAACTCACACGCACGTGCCAACGGCGGATGAGCGCGTTCTCCCCAACGGGACCGCCTATGTCACTGACGTGGGCATGACCGGACCGTACGATGGCGTGATCGGCGTAAAGAAGGAACTGGTTGTGGGGAAATTTTTAAACGGGATGCCGGTAAGGTTTGAGCCGGCTACGGGCGATACTCGGCTGTGCGCCGTGGTAATTGAGTGCGACGAACACATTGGCAAGGCAAGTAAGATTGAGCGTTTGATGCTGTCGTAGAGGGGCTGCAAGACGTCGAGAGTCAGACGTTCTAAGACGGGCAAGACGCTTCGACCCGTTGAACCCAAAGGTACTAGGTCCTCTCGGCCTATCCCGGTTGTGCAAAAACTACATTAGAATCACACGAGATGCGGCGAAACGGAATCATTCTCACAGCCGGGCTTTTGATGGCGACGCTTGCTACGATCGCCTTCGCAGGCGATGGCCCATCGTCCGCGCCGATTTCTTGTGGAAACGGCGTTCCCGGCGGAATTAATTGCCTGGTTTCGAAAAAAGATCTGAAGGAGGCTCACTACGCTTTCCGCGAGGGCGTGAAGTTCCAGGAACACCGGCAATTGGAGCAAGCGTTGGCGCGATTCGACGAGGCAGCCAGGCTGGCACCAGAAAATATGCAATTTCTGACAGCCCGTGAAATGGTGAAGGCCCGACTCGTCTTCGATCATGTGCAGCGGGGGAACCTGCTCCTATTGGAAAATTCACGACTGCAAGCGGCCACGGAATTCCGTTCCGCCCTTGATCTCGACGCCGAAAATCAATACGTGCGCGAAAGGCTCGAGGAAGCCACTCGGGAACTGGTGAAGCCACTGCTTCGCGCTTTGCCGGTCGCTCTCATGGATTCCGGTGAGATCCACCTTCTGCCCCGAGACGACCGGGCAACTTTTCATTACACTGGAGACGTCCGCGGCCTCTTTGCCGAACTATCTGCCGCTTACGGAATTAAAGCGCAGTTTGACGATTCGGTGCAGACCCGCCAGGTCCGCTTTAATGTCGACGACGTGGAGTTCTTCACGGCGCTGAAGCTGGCGTGCGAGGTCAGCAAGACCATGTGGGCTGCCCTGGATCGGCACCAGATGCTGATCGCTGCGGACACGCTGGAAAACCACAAGCAATTTGACCGCATGTCGTTGCGGACTTTTATCCTGCCTCCGCATTCCACGCCGCAAGAAGCAACTGATCTCATCACCATGATGCGCAACATATTCGAGTTGCGCTTCGTGAGTTCTGGGCAGACTGGGGACAGCGTGGAAGTACGCGGTCCTGCACCGATGCTGGAGGCCTGTTCCCAAGTTCTGGAACAGCTCAGCAACGAACGCCCGCAAGTCATGCTGGATGTGCGCGTATTTCAGATCAGCCACCAGCTCACGCGCAATATCGGATTGCACATCCCCAACACGTTCAGCATGTACAACATTCCCGCCGCAGCGCTGGCCGGACTCGCTGGGCTGGGCGGACAGAATGTTCAGCAACTCATCAATCAGCTGATCGCGTCGGGCGGCATCAATCAAGCGGGGAGTTCCGCTCTCTCCGGGCTGCTGGCTCAACTCCAAGGGCAACAAAGCTCCATCTTCAGCCAGCCTCTGGCGACATTCGGAGGTGGGCTCACATTTATGGGATTGAGCTTGGACCAGCTGGCCGCGGCTCTCTCCGTCAACGAATCATGGGTGCGTAGCCTGGAGAATATGAGCATGCGCGCCAGTCAGGGGAACGACGCTACGTTCCATCTGGGAGAGAAATATCCGATTCTGAATGCGAGCTACGCGCCAATTTACAATTCGCCGCAAATTTCGCAAGTGCTCGGGAACCAGTCGTACGTCGCGCCCTTTCCCTCCGTGAGCTATGAGGACTTAGGCTTGAACGTAAAGGCGAAGCCGGTGATCCACGGAGACGGTTCCGTGAGCATGGACTTGGAACTGCAAGTACGCTCTCTCACTGGGCAGTCGAACAACGGAGTACCGATCATCTCGAACCGGGAATACAAAGGCAGCATCAATCTGAAAGATGGCGAACCTGCGGTGGTGGCCGGCGAAGTGTCGCGCACCGACACGCTCTCCATGAGCGGCATTCCGGGCCTCGGTGCCTTGCCTCTCCTAAATCAAGCGATGGTGACGAACACAAAGGAATTGGACACTGACGAACTGATGATCGTCATCACACCGCATGTCGTGTCAAATTTTAATCGCGCCACACCTGAGATCTGGCTGAGCGCTAAGTAAACGAGTCCAGCTTCAACTTCGGATTATCCAGCCGCGAATATAAACGCGACGACGCAAACTTCACCGAATCGATCACCGATCTAAACAAGTTGGCTGGAAGACTGCGCAAGTTGGACTCCGGATAGCGAGGAACAGGTTTGGGACTTCGACCGACAGCAATTGCCAGAGTGGCCGCGCAACCTGGTCGAATCGCAAGGCAAGGAATTGATCGGCCATGAGCCGGGCTGGACGCTGCTGATTCGCGTTTCAGGCGGGCGCGAACGAACGCTCATTGAAACCTCGGTTAAACCGCCCGAATACCCGCACGTCTTCGAGTAATCTGCCCCGCCCTCCCAGCACGACGTCGAACAAACGTACACCGAGACGTAACAAGTTACGTCTCTACGGGAGAGTTCCGCTTAGCAATTCCTGCAGATTCTCCGCCTGAACTCGGACGCCCACGTAGAAGTGGCCAAACAGTGCATAGACTGCGCTGACCTCGTCGAAACGCATTTCGTAAATCAGCTTCTTGAAGACGAGAGGATCGTCGGCGAACAGGTCAACGCCCCATTCCCAATCGTCGAAGCCGATCGACCCACTGATGATTTGTTTAACTTCTCCAGCATAACGGCGGCCGATCATGCCGTGATCGCTCATCTGGCGGGCGCGCTCTTCGATTGGCAGTTTGTACCAATTCTTGTCTTCGCCGCGACGGCGGTCCATGGGATAGAAGCAGGCATAGCGGTTCTGCGGAATTTCAGGGTACAGGCGCGGCCGCATGGCTTCTTTGTGGCGCTCGAGCTTGCAGGCGATCTCCGCCTTCCACTGGTCGGAATGCGGCTCAATGCCCTGGTCGGTCAGCTCCTTGTAGATTTTCAGCGTCGAATCGTAGAGGCCGAGTTCGATAATGGAAAGATAGGACGAGGTGGGCTCAAGATAATCGCTGAGCCGCAGATTGGCAATTTGAAGCTCCGCCTGATTGAGATCGGCGAAGGACTCGCGGAAGTGTATCAGCATCAGGTCGCCCTTGTGACCGATCAGCGAGAAGAGGGCGGATTGGCCTGCGGACTTCTTCGCCATCATAGAAAGAGCGTCAGCAGCTTCTTTGACGATCGAAGATTTCTCTTCTGCTGGCAGGGCTCGCCACGCAGACCAGCGGACGCGCATCATCTGGTGCAGAACGCTGTAGCCTTCAGTGGTAAGTGGAACGGCTGGAACTTCCGCGGCGACTTGCGGGCGAGGTTGGTGAGTGGTCGTCATTCGGGCCTCTTCCTAAGCGCAAAATGATATTGTACGCGGTACTCCGCGGCGCTAAAAGTTCAACGCGGCGGGGAAGTGCAGAAAAGATGCACCGGAAGTTAAGAAGAAAAAAGGCGCGCCGCGAAAAGCGACGCGCCAATCGTGACAGGGGAAATCAGAAGCTGAACCTTGCCCCGACCGTCACGACACGGCCGCCCAGCGCGGCGGTATCCGCGCCGAAGTTGGAGTTGGCAATGTTGTTAGAAATATCGGTCGGATTGAAGTTCAGATTGTTAAAGACGTTGAAGGCATCCAGGCGAAGCTCCAACCCCGAACGCTCGCCCAGTATTCGATTGTTCGGAAAGCCAAACGTCTTAGTAATTGTCATGTCCACATCGTGGTATCCGGGGCCGCTCAGCGAGTTGCGCTCGACACCCGGCGTCTGTGGCAGAGAGTTTCCAAAGGCCGAGCCGCTATAAGCTGTATAAGCGGGCGTCGAGAAATATGCCGCCCCGCCGTTGGGATAATTGGAACCAGTCTTGAATTGGTCGTTGCTGGTGCTGGTTCCGGCACCACCCAGGTAAGCCGCCGGCTGCAGAGTCGTATAGCCGCAAGTTCCGCAGTAAAGGCTGCCGCCATTGACGTTGACCAGTGGGGTCCAAGGGAATCCTGAGTGGATATTGAGGATGCCGCTGATCGACCACCCGCCGACGATCTTATCGACCCAAGCGCGGTTGCCGTGAAAGAAGACCGGCTGCCACATGCCGTACAGTTTGAACGCCTTGCCCACGTTGTAATCGGAGCGCCCGTAATTCAGATTGACGTTGTAAGGGTAGAGTTGTTCCGAGTAGGGCGCGGAACTAGTATCCATGCTCTTTGCCCAGACAAACTGTGCGTCGGCCATAAACTGCCGCCCGAAATCGTGCTTCAATTCGGCCAGCATGGCATTGTAGTTGCCATGGCCTAGAACGCCCCAGTAATCCCCGCCACCAATTTGCGGGTTCAAAGGAAAGCCCAAGGCCGCGGGCGTCGCATTCGGGTTCTCGTGGAAGTAAATGTTCCGCGACAACGTTCCCTGATAGCCCAACGAAGCTACGAATTTGTGACCTAGATCGTATTGCGTGTCGAGAGAATAGTGATGGACGCGCATGGTGGGCAAAGTATTGGGAAAGATGGAGAGGTTCACGGACGTTCCGTTAGTTGGCAGTCCGTTTGGACCGAAAGCGTTCGGCGAAACCGCCGCCGGGTTGGCGGGATATCCGTTGATGGAGTGCAGATTGACCGACGGCGCGTAAAGGATGCCCGGATTCGGGTCGGTTGGAAGACTCATATTCAAGGTCGGATGCACAACCAGACCGGGATTATTCACGATATTGGAGGAAATCGCGATTTCTTCCTGGTTATAGTTCAACCCGTAACCACCCCGCACCACCATTTTGTCTTTGAAGATAGTTGGACTCCACGCGAACCCAAGTTGCGGCCCAACATTGTCTCTCTGCGCGGTCCAGGCCTGTCCCTTGTGCACGACGAGGCCGGTCAGATACGCGGAACCGGCGCCCGGCGTGGCCACATACATATTATTTTCTTTCGAGGAGAGCGGACCAAAATACGACCAGCGCACCCCAAGGTTCAGAGTTAGATTCGGACGAACTTTGTAGTCGTCCTGCACGAAGAAGCCCCAGATATCTTCGCGATCATCCTGCCGAAGCGTCGTGGGGAAACCTGTTTGGGGATTAAAGCTGGTATTTTCGGAATGGGGTGCATCGTTAAGAAAATCCCAAATGTTAAAGAAGGCATAATTGGGCACGCCGCACCCGGTGCACTGCTGCAAGTAGAAGAGCCTGGTGACCTCACCGCCAAACTTGATAGTGTGGTTCCTGACAATTTTGGTGGCCACGTCCTTGAAGGTATAGGTCCACTGGTTCAGGATGCTGCCGACGTTAGGACCAAATTGGCTGATGTTCGTGCTGCCGGTGAGACTGCCAACCTGGCCGATGGTGTCAGTGGGAAGACCGACTGGTGCTTGAGGATTGGAGCTGATTTCATTCCAGCGCCATCCCGCGGCATTCACGCGGGCTTCATTGAGGAAGCTTGGCGAGAAAGTATGGTTCCACAGCGCGGAATAAGCATTGTTGACTTGCTGATGATGGAAGAAGTTGTACTGACGAGCCGGGCCGTTTAAAAAAGTCGTTGACTGCGGAACCCAGTAGATCGCGAAGGCGATTCGATTGGTCGCATTCAGATTAGCGTCAGCGCGCCCGTTGTATTGCTGCTTGGAATACGTGCTGTTGCTGGTGGTGACGTAATTGGCAATGTCGGCGATCCCGTCGAGTCCGCCGCCCACGCCCGGATTCGAAGTGCTCATCCAGCCCAAGTCCTGCGTGCCCAACCCGGTCTTCAGGGGCGAGCCAATATCCAGACCCTGACCGGGGATCGTTCGGCAATCCACGCCCTCGGTGAGGCCAGCATCTGTACACGTCGAAGGATTGATGCTCGTGCTGTTGACACCCGCACCCGGGAAGGTGAGATAGGTCGAGGCAATACTTCCCGCGAGAGCTGACTTGTCGAAGGCGGGCGTCTCGTACCAGCCGTTAGAGGCGCTCGGCTGATTCGCTGGGCTACGAACGGTTTCGTAATCAAAGAAGAAGAAAAGTTTGTTCTTCCAGATCGGCCCGCCAATGCTGCCGCCAAATTGATCGAAGAAGTTTTGATCTTTCAAAACGGCATTGTCCTGCCCGTTGTACCGCTGGTAGGCGTTGAATCCCGGACGGTGTATCGTGAAAAACGCGCTTCCATGGAAATTATTCGAGCCGCTCTTGGAAGTGAGTTGAACCTGTGCGCCGCTGAAGCGGCCATTCTCCGCGTCGTAGCCATTGGACAAAACTTTTACGTTGTCGACGGAATCCTCCGAAGGAGTAATGATCGTGGTTCCACCCCATACCGCGCTGGTGGTGCTGATACCGTCGATGGAATAGCTGTTGTTCTCATATTGCTGGCCCGCGGCGAGAGCCTGGGGACCGTTTTCGGTCTGGAAGATGCCCTGGTTGCCTCCAGTTGCACCCGGACCTTGAGTTCCCGGCAGATTCTGGCCGTTTCCGCCGCTTCCCTGGGCGCCGTCTCCAAAGACACCGGGGGCCAACTGAACGAGTTGATAGACGTCGCGTCCGAACGACGGCATGTGCTGAATCTGATTGTCGGAAACCACGCCGTTGATGGAGGCAGTCTCTGTCTGCAGCAAGGGTTCGGTTTCAGCATTCACAGTAACAGTTTGCGATGCGGCGCCGACTGTAAGCTGGACGTTGACCGCGTTTGCTTGCTCCGGAATCAGCTGAATATTGTCAATGACTTTAGTCTCGAAGCCGTCCTTGGACACTTCCAAATGGAACGGCACCGCCGGCAACGCGTTGAAATTGAAAACTCCTGCGTCATTGCTGACCCTGACCTGTTTCTCGCCGGTTTGCGGATTCGTCAAAGTGAGATTGGCGCCGGAAACAACCGCGCCGGTTGTGTCGGTCACGACGCCCTGAATTGAGGTTCGATACTGGGCGTGTGCCATGACGGCAAAAAGGAAAATGGAGCTGAAGGTTAAAAAAACGCGCACGGCAGAAGAAGTGGACCGGCTCATCAGGCCTCCCAGGCTTGCTCAGAAGCTCAATTCAGTGGAACAACATTTACTAAATCGCTAGAAAAGCGATTTAGTAGTGAATAGGTCTTGATATAGCACAGGCAATTTTCGACAGTCAAGCGCATTGTAGACGGCCACTGAGATGCAGTTTGTTGAACTCGCGAAAAGATTATTTTTTGAGCTATCGCCTTAACGATTTTGTTAGGCGACGACTGCGACTACGGAAGCAGGGCTGGGAAGTAACTTTCCAATTACTCTCCTCAGAACTTCAGGGCGGTTTTTTCGCTCGGCTTCGCTCAGAATTATTTGGAGCTTAGGCCATTGGCGGCTTGGCAGGTAGTCTGCCGGATAACCAATTTTGGTTCGACCATGGTTTCACCGCCGAGCGATTCGCCTCCAGGTCGTAGAATGCGTCGCAGTAAAGTTTCGGCAGCAGTTCGTCCCATTTCGCGCAGCGGTTGGCGCACAGTGGTCAAGGGCGGATTCTGGTAAGCGGCGCTCTGTATATCGTCGAATCCAACCACCGACACATCCTCGGGCACGCGTAGTTTCGCCTCGCGCAGCGCGCGGATCGCCCCCATGGCGGAAATGTCGTTGAAGGCGAACAGAGCCGTAAACGGTTTGCGCGATGCCAGCAGTTTGCGAGTGGCCTCGTAGCCGAGTTGTGGAGACGATGAGTCACCCTTGAGTTGCGAGACCAGCGCCGGGGAAATCGGCAGATTCAGTTGGCGCGCCGCCTTCTCAATGGTGGCCCAGCGAACTTGTGTATCGGAACTGAATTCCTGTCCTTTGATGAAGGCAATCTGCCGATGTCCGAGTTGAAATAGGTGCTTGAGCGCCACTTCCGCGGCACGCACGTGATCGAGCACTATGTTGGTCACGCCTTTCACCTGGTTGTGTCCTGAGACCGTGACGACGGGTACGGAGAGGGAAAGAGTCCAGGGTGTGTCGACCGCGATGAGCCCGTCGACGGAGCGTTCCAGAAAGAGCCGGGGATATTCATCAATGAGATCGGCGCGGTGACGGTGGCTGGCAACGAAATAGAAATATCCCTCCTGAAGCAGATGATCTTCCACCCCGCTCATCACCGAGGCAGAATAGCCCTCGCTCACCTCGGGGACGATGACGCCGATAGTAAAGCTGCGCTGGGCGCGCAAGGATCGTGCAAAAAAGTTTGGTCTGTACTTATATTTTCTTGCCGCGGCAAGAATGCGATCTTTTGTTTCCTGGGGAATGGAATCGGCGACCGGTGATCGATTGATGACCAGTGACACTGTAGCCGGAGAAAGAGAGAGCCGCTCCGCCAGTTGTTTGAGGCTGACTGGCTTTGGCCCCATCCGCACGGTCTGCAGGGCACCTTTGGCCCGTTTTTTTGTGGTCACGCTGCGCAGTCTCGCACAAACAAATTCCGCTCGCAAGCGAAGTTTTCGAGATGTTCAAGCGCTTCCCGGATTGACATTCAGCGCAAAAACGGTTTTGATACTGGGCGGCAACGCTCTACTAACCCGATTTAGTAGAGAGTAGGCGCCGAGCTTTGAGGAGGTGCTGTTCGTGCCATTTTCATCTCGTTTCACCAGCTTTAAGGGCCAGGGTTGGCGACGAAATCGCGCGATCCCAATAATTGCATCGAATCGCTCTCTTTTATTGGCTGGACTTTTCCTGCTCATAAGCGGCCTCGGCATGGCGCAAACGCCCGCGTCGACCCAATCGCCTGGCACTGCAGACAAAAATCTCGATGCGCGAGTGGAATCGATGCTCAAACAGATGACGCTCGAAGAGAAGGTTGGACAACTGGTTCAATATTCCGCCGGGCAGCCGACTGGCCCGGGAACGGGGCGGACTGACTACGATGACATGATTGCGCGCGGACAGATCAGTTCCCTGTTCAACGTCGTCGATCCCAAGCTGATCAACCGTTATCAAAAGATTGCGATGGAGGAGTCGCGGCTCCACATTCCCATTCTGTTTGGACTCGACGTGATTCATGGATTCAAAACGGAATTTCCCATTCCGCTCGCACTAGCCACGACGTGGGATCCATCGATCGTCGAGAAGGCGTCTCGAGTCGCGGCGCGGGAATCTGCGGCCGGTGGAATTCGGTGGACATTTTCTCCAATGGTCGATATTGCGCGCGATGCTCGGTGGGGGCGCATGGCGGAAGGAGCGGGCGAAGACCCTTTTCTTGGTTCAGCGATGGCCGAGGCCTATGTTCGTGGTTACCAGGGCGCAAGATTGAATGCGCCTGATAGTATCGCCGCCTGCGTCAAACACTATGTCGGCTATGGCGCGGCCGAGGCTGGCCGCGACTACAACAGCACGGAAATTTCCGAACATACATTGCGCCAGTTTTATATGCCGCCGTTTCATGCCGCCGTAAATGCCGGAACTGCGTCGCTGATGAGCGCCTTCAATTCCTTGAACGGCATTCCATCGTCGGCCAATCCGTTCACGTTGAAGCAAGTGCTGCGAAAAGAATGGGGATTCCGCGGGCTGGTGGTCAGCGATTGGAATGCCGTAGGAGAGCTTATTCCACACGGCATTGCGAATGATGGAGCAACTGCCGCCAGAAAGGCGTTCACCGCCGGCGTCGACATGGACATGGTGAGCAGCCTGTATCACGATCATCTGGAACAGATCGTGAAGTCGGGCGGAGCGACGCTAGCGGAACTCGACGAAGCCGTGCGGCATGTGCTGCGCGTCAAACTGGCCTTGGGGTTGTTCGAGCACCCTTATGTTGACGAGGACGCAGCCGGAAAATCTTCAATCGATCAGGAAGGAACTGCGCTGGCGCAGACTGCCGCCGAACGTTCGTTCGTGTTGCTCAAAAACGCAAATGGATCAGACGGAAAAGCGCTCCTGCCATTGGCCAAGGGAACTCAAAACATTGCGGTGATCGGGCCGCTGGCCGATAATTCCTGGTATCCAGGCGGAGCACCACAGGGCGCCGGAATCGCACGCATTTCGCTGCCCGCGGCTCTCGCGCAGCGGATTGACGATGGACACATTTCACGCTTTAAGGGCGTGGACATTCTGGACGGCACCGATGATGAGATCGCGGCCGCCGTGGCCGGAGCGCAAAAAGCGGACATCGTTATTCTGACGTTAGGGGAAACTCCCGAGATGAGCGGCGAGGCCGCTTCCCGCGCGCATCTGGGCTTTCCGGGTAGGCAGCAGGAGTTGCTGGAAGCGATTGTGCGCACTGGCAAGCCGGTGGTTTTGATTCTCTTCAGCGGACGGCCCTTGACGCTGCCCTGGGCGTTTGAACATGTTCCGGCAGTGATCGCGGCGTGGCAACCGGGAGCAGGTGGGGGCCCGGCACTTGCGCGCACACTCTTCGGCGAAGTAAATCCGAGCGGAAAACTAGTGGTCAGTTGGCCGCGCAGCGTGGGGCAAGAGCCGCTTTATTACAACCATCTCGACACCGGGCGTCCCGCTGGAAACACAGATCTCACACATCCACCGACCGACGTTGCCAGCAAATACGTGTCGCGGTACATCGACGAACAGAACACGCCCCAGTTTACATTCGGGTATGGCGAGTCTTACACAACTTTCTCGTACGGCGCGACGACAATCAGCACGAATCGCTTAAGCGCGGCCGCGCTGAATAAATCTTTGAGCTCCGTGTCCGAAGTGGCAATGACTGCCGAGACTGAAATCAAGAATACCGGATCGCGTCCCGGCAATGAAGTTGTCCAACTGTATATTCAACTCTTAGGAACCAGCGTCGCCGAACCAGTACGGATGTTGAAGGGATTTCAGACAATCTCAATAGCGGTCGGCGAAACTAAAAAGGTAAAGTTTGATTTGAGGCCGGAAGCCTTCGCCATCTGGAATGATCATAATCGGTTTACCGCCGAGGCGGCTAAAGTGAATGTCTGGATCAGCCCGGACTCCTCCCAAGGATCGCCGGCACAAGCGGAAATCATGCCATAAATGCCGGGTGCTAGAGAGAGAATTAAAAACATGTCTACCGTGAAGCCCCACGAGCGGCTCAGGTTGGTGACCGCGAAATTCTGCGCCTTTCTGGGAATTATCTGTTTTAGCGCGCTGGCATGGGGCAACAGCGAATACTATCGGCACATTGTTTTCGACAACAGCCTGACTCCCGACTCTTATTTTTACAGCCACGGCACCGCCAACGGATCGAGCTCTCTCCAACTGAAAGACGGCCGCATTCCGGTTGAGACCAGGACGTTTCTTACTCCTCCGAATGCCCTACGCCTGCAGTGGCAATCGCAGCCCGGAGGAGGATGGGAGGCAGAACTGCGGGTGGAGGCTTTTCGCAACCGTTTGCCGGAATTTGAAGGACACAATTTATATTTCTGGTGTTACGCGCCGGAGGGAATCGCCGCGGACGATCTTCCGATGATGGTGCTTTCCAATCGAGGCGAAGGGCTTCAGGTCGCGGAATTTCCCGCAGCCTTCAGCGAACCCTTGCCACTCGGAAAAATTGTTGGAAACGTGCCAGCTGGCCGCTGGATTGAAGTTCGCATTCCTTTTTCCGATTTTCACAGCGCATCGATTTACCCGTTCCGGCCGCAGGATTTGCAGAATGTCGTCTTTCATCAGGGCCGTGCCGACGGAGCGCGCCATACCTTGATCATCGATCAGGTTTGGGTCGGAGACGACACGCCCGCGCAGTCGCTGCGGGCTCCAGAGAACATACGCGCCCTGGGCTACGACCGGCATGTGGAAGTGCGATGGGATCCGGTCAGCACTTCCCTGTTTGGCTGGTATGTTGTTTATCGCTCGATGGACGGAAAAGGATTTGAACCGATTGGCATTCAACTTTCGGGAATCAACCGTTACTCCGATTTCCTGGGTAAGTCAGGTGTAACGGCACAGTACAAGGTAGCCGCCGCCGATTGGCATCACAATATGTCTTCACTCTCGACGGCAGCGACGGCGGCCACTCGCGAATTCAGCGACGACGAACTGCTGACCATGCTGCAGGAAGCCTGTTTCCACTATTACTGGGAAGGGGCTGATCCGCAGTCGGGGATGACTCGCGAAAATATCCCCGGCGACGATCGGATTGTCGCGACCGGCGCGAGCGGCATGGGGATTGCGGCGCTGATGGTTGGCGTGGAGCGCGGGTTCATTACTCGTGCGCAAGGAGTCGAACGGCTTACGCGAATCGTCAATTTTCTCGAACATGCCGAGCGCTATCACGGCGCCTGGTCCCATTTCATGGACGGTAACACGGGTAAAACGATGCCCGTATTCGGCATGTTTGATAATGGCGGAGACTTGGTGGAGACGTCGTTCCTAATGGAAGGCCTACTGGCCGCGCGGCAGTATTTCCGTGGGAACAGCGACGCCGAGCGCTCTTTGTACGAGCGCATTTCACACCTATGGGAAACGGTGGAATGGGACTGGTACCGTGACCCCGAACGCGGGGACTTTTTGCTGTGGCATTGGTCTTCGGAGTGGGGCTGGCAGATTCAGCATCGCCTGACCGGGTTTAATGAGGTCATGATTACCTATCTGCTGGCGATGTCGTCGCCGACTCACGGCGTTCCCCCAGAAATGTATTACTCCGGATGGGCGAGCCAGTCGGAGCGTGCAATCCGCTATCGCGCAGGATGGTCGGGCAGCGAAGACGGAGATCATTACTTCAACGGTCATACCTACTATGGAATCAAGCTAGACGTGGGCGTAGGCACAGGCGGGCCGCTGTTCTTCACCCATTACTCTTACTTCGGATTTGATCCGCACAGTCTGCACGATCGTTACACGTCTTCTTATTTCGAGAATAATCGCAACATGGCACTCATCAATCGAGCGTATTGCATCGCCGACCCCAAACATTTCCCGGGATACGGACTGAATGCTTGGGGACTGACAGCCAGCGATGGACCTCAAGGCTACGTGCCGCACGCGCCGGATGGCGTGAACGACCGTGGAACTCTTACTTTGACCGGCGCTCTCGCCTCTTTTCCCTATACGCCGGATGCCTCGATGGCCGCGTTCAAACACTACTACCGCGATCTGGGCGCGCAACTCTGGGATATCTACGGTCCGCGGGATGCTTACAATCCGGAGCAGGATTGGGTTTCACCGATTTACATGGGGCTGAACCAGGCGCCGATTGTGGTGATGGTGGAGAATTATCGAACGGGACTGGTCTGGAAAAACTTTATGGCGAACCCCGAAATCGGCGTGATGTTGCACAAACTCGATGCGGTGACCGGAAAATAGCTGCGGCATTTATCAATTCCTTTCGGCATGGAAAAAGGCGACTGGGAATTCTGGAAACAGGTCATCCACCCTTAAGCGTGGCTGGCTAGTTCCGCTCTCGGATAATAGCGTCCCTGGAGCCAGAATGTTGTTCCACTCCGCGGGTGAGTTTGCAGGCAGGTTCAGCATCGTTTCACCCCAGTCGATTCCGCAATTCCTTTTCGCAGGAAGTTGCGACAGCCATCGTGGAATTGCGGCCAGCACGAACGAATCTTTTTTCTTGCGAATGAATGCCACAACATGACGGGAGTGCGCTCCCCACGCTTGCAGTGGAATTAATTCGCCCTCGCGAAACAAATCGGCATGATCCCGGCGAAACGAGATGGCCTTCCAGATCAGATATAGCTTTATGCAGCCGTCCTGCCAGCTGTCCATAAGATTGCGCAAGCCATTGTCGGAATCGGCGTTTACCAGGCTTTCGAGCGCGGAAGCGCGCTTTTTAAAATCGATCGGACCTCGATTGTCGGGATCGACCAGCCGCAAATCCCAAAACTCCGAACCTTGATAGAAATCTGGCACACCGGGCGACGCAATTTTTAGTAACGCCTGAGACAGTCCATTGATCATGCCGAAATAAGCGACCTTTTCTTGGAAGGCACGGAAATCCTGCAGGAAATCGCGATTCTCTTGCGCCGAGAGTATCCGCTCCACGAACTTGAGCAAGGCGCCTTCGTGCGGCTGGTTCGGCCGTGTCCAACGGGTGTGCACCATGGCTTCCCGTGTGGCCTTAAGAATGTGTTCCTGGACTCGCTTCAGCAAACTCGGAGACTCTTGCTCATCGAAAGGCCAAACCCCGAGCAGCGTCTGATAGAGAAAATATTCCTCATTGCGATCCGGAACCAGCTGTCCTCCGACCTGTTCCTTGTGCTGCTCGTTGTACCTTGTCCATCGCTCCAGGTGATCCTTCCATTCTGACGGCATCTCGGAAAGCGTGTTCAGGCGGGCTCGGACGTCTTCACCACGCTTCGTGTCGTGAGTAGTGGTGGCATTCAGGCTTCCCGGTCCTCTGCGTCCGCTCTGGAGCAGAGCATAAAGCTCTTCCAGGGGGGCCCTGTCTGCCGGAGATGGATCGCCGCCGACCTCGTTCAGCGACAACAGCGGATGGTAGACATAGAGCGACGTGTCTTCCAGGCCTTTGGCTACAATCGGCCCCGTGAACTGCTGCCACCTCATGACAAAATTCAGGCGCGCCTCACGCTGATCGACGAGAACATGAGGTAGATTCAAAATCAGCAGTACGTCCCGAACAAAATCAAAACACGCGGAGTTCAAATTTGGCGCCCGCCGGCGTGCTGCAGCCAGCGCTTCTTCAATGTATTGCGTCGCGTGCGCCGGCAAATCCATATTCCGAATGTAGGTTCGGTAAACCGTCAGGCAAGCGGTAACTTCGATCAATGCGTCGATCAGTTGTTCGCGATTCAACTCGCGGGCATAGCGATCGCGCGCGGCAAGCTCCGCTAACTGCCTTCCCAGAGTTCGCATTTCCACTCCGAGGAGCGTATTCATCACCAGCTTTTTTTTCTGATACACAACGTCGGCAAAGTTCTGTTTGCGTCCGATGAAACTTGAATAGATATTCTCTAACTGCCGCCCGCCTTCGGATTCAACGAAGACGCCATTCGCTTGATTCAAGTAGTCATAGCCCGTTGTTCCGCACACGGGCCAGTCGTCTGGCAGTTTTTCATTGCGTGCAAGAATTTTCTCGACCAGAACGTAGGCGGACGTATCCTTTCGGGCCTCGTCGGAGGAAAGGCGTTCTTGCAGCTTGTTCAGGTATGCGAGAGGATCGCGAAGACCATCGATGTGATCGATGCGCAACCCTGCGGCTGGGTTCTTCCCAACCAGGCGCAGAATTAACCCGTGCGTGGCTTCGAACACGATTGGATCTTCAACCCGGACTCCCACTAGTTCCGCAATGGTGAAGAAGCGTCGATAATTGATGCTCTCGTTTAGATTTTGCCAGAAGGCCAGCTTGTAGTTTTGTTCGGCGAGTAGGCGCTGAAGAAAGCGAAAGCTGCCGGGATCGCCCTCCTTACCATTGATCTCTGTGACATTTACCTCGACGAAGTGGGCAACTTCGTTGCTGCCTGTTATGAGAGATCGGAGCCGCTCGCGAGACGATTCGAAGCGCAACCGTCGTTCCGCAGGCGTTTCGGCAGACCGTCGATCCCCGGCAGCAAGCTCTCGCACTGAGGCGAGGATTCCTAAATACTCGTGATAGGCAGGAGCTTCTTCTCCCAGCAGTTCCTTCAAACGATCGACGCGATACTCAAGAATCCCGTGATAGGACCGCGGAGTCAGGGGGAAAAGGGAATCAAAATATTGAAAAAAGAAACGACCGTCCTGAAACGTAAGTTTAATCTCGCCGGCGTCGAGCGCCTCGCCGAACGGTCGCCCGAGCACCGGCAATAGAATCTTGCCGTCCAGACTGCGGGAATGGGGATGCCACTCAATGTCGAAAAACGCCGCAAACGCCGATTGCGCGCCGTTTTCCAGCACATCCATCCACCAGGGATTCTCCGCGCTTGCCGCCATGTGGTTGGGCACGGTATCGAGCAGAAGCCCCATGTCGCGATTTTGAAGTTCGGCTTGTAATTGCGCGAATTCCTCTTCGGTGCCCAGTTCAGGGTTGATACGCGAAGGATCGGTGACGTCGTATCCGTGCCCGCTTCCCTTTCGGCTCGCCAGGACCGGCGACAGGTACACATCGGAAATACCCAACTGGTGCAGGTAGTCGAGGATTTTCAAAGCGTCCGCGAATCGAAAATCCTGGTTGAGTTGCAGCCGGTAGGTTGCCGATGGCAAACGTTTAGGCGGCATTTTTTACGAGGCCCTCTGGCAACAGAATGCGGAGTTGCCCTGCCAGGCGGTTCAGATCGTCATAGCGCTTGATCGCGGCCGGATCAGCGCCCGGAGAGTGCCATCCGTTCTGTTGGAAAGCCGACACGAGCGGGTGGTAGCAGACATTCTGCGCCTCCCACAGAACGACGGGGAAAGGCAACGAGGAAATCAAGTCGAGCAACTTGCTGACTCTCTCGGCGAGAACCGACTCGGATGGATTGGCAGCGAATTCGGCCGCGTCTTTTTCCAGGCGTTTTCGAACTTTATATTCCAGCGTGGTGGAATCGAGAGTGATCTTGCTGGCGGCCGCTTCCCGAAGCAAGCCTTGAATACTGTCCACGTCCAGGTCCGGACGTTCCAGAGATTGTTCTAACTGGTTGTTGAGCGCAATCTCTGCGGCGGACTTCAAGGCATTCGGAACCGGAATATCCAACCCGTTCAGGAATCGAATGAGAGGCGCCTGTCCCTCAAACACGGTGCGGTATAGGGCTGCTGCCGAATTCAAAGACTCATTGAGAATGAGGCTAGTGATTTTTCGTTGCTCATCGCGGAATAGTTGGCGCAGCGAGAACGTTTTCTTCCCGTAAACCTGGTCGAGCAATCGAATCACTTCGGCAGTATCGGCCTTCTCGAAGGCTTCGACCAGTTTCTTTTGGTCTTCGTCGGACGACGCATCCGCCGGGCGGATCCCTGCCGTCACATTATGGTCCCCCAGATGCAAGACGGAGAAATCCAGAGCCGATGTCTCGTCTGTGATAGTTGAGCGGAAGCGGGCGCGGCCATTGGCCAGGCGTATCTTCCCTTCCGCATCCACTGCATACCTCTCGCGATCCACTTCGTAACAGTAGATGCGCGTCTTTTCGCCATAGCTCTCAAACAAAGAGCTGATGGCATAGTGTCCGCCGACGCGTTCGATGTCTACGACCGCGGGCTTTACCCACTTCTCGTAAAGTTTCGCGCCATCGCCATGCTCCGGCAGATTACTCTTTGCCAGCGCGAGGTGCTGCAGGAATTCTGCTTCGAGTTGTTCGTTGCAGCATTCCTGGGCCAACTGGAGGGCGCGTCCAGCATAATGGATGACCTGGACGGTTTCAATGCCGGACAGTTCGTCGAAGAACCATCCGCAACTGGTGTACATCAGTAGAGCGTGACGCTGCATTTCCAGCAGCTTCAGAACCTTCACCTGCTCCTGCGGCTCCAGCGGCCGGATCGTATGATCCGCGAAGAAGGCAGTTCGGGTTTCGTCGGAGCGATCGAGAATCACACGAATATAGTCATCGCGCGCGGCCCAAGGATCGCGAACGTATTCCCTTAATTGCGATTCAAAAGTTGCGGCCAGCTTGTCGCGCAAACAGTCGAGCGCCCCCCGCAGCGGAGCCCGCCATTGCTGGTTCCAGGGATGGCCGCCGGAATTGCACCCGCAATCGCTGCGCCATCGCTCCACGCCGTGGACGCAGCTCCAGGAACTGTTTTCCACGATTTCCACAAAATGTTTGGGAGGATGCTTCTGCAGAAATTCACCATAGTTGGTCAGCTCGGCAAGTTTCCGCCGCTCAATTTCGTCGAGCGCAAAACTCAAGGCCATCTCGCCATAGTGATGGTGGTGACCGTAGCTCTCGCCGTCCGTGGCAATGTGAACCAACTGCGGGCCTTGGCGGGAATCCGAGAAGCCACTCATCAACCTGTCGGCGAATCGTTTTCCGTCATTCAACAAGCCCTCGAAGGCAACGCCCTGCGAGATTGGCCCGTCATAGAAAAACAAGTTGATCCGCTTTTTCGAGGGCAGTTCCGCCAGATAGGCGCGGGCAGGATCAATACGAGCGCCGCTTACGTCTTCGAACTTCGAGCTGTTCTTCGCGCGAATTCGTTGCGCCTGCCGCGGCGCCAAGATTGTGAATTGAATTCCGTTTTCGGCTAGGACCTCAAGCGTTTCCGTGTCGACCGCAGTCTCTGGCAGCCACATGCCCTCCGGTTTTCTGCCGAAGCGGCTCTCAAAATCTTGTATGCCCCATTTGACTTGCGTGACCTTGTCGCGGCGATTGGCAAGGGGAAGGATCATGTGGTTGTAGCCTTGCGCCATGGCTGAACCATGTCCAGAAAATCGCTGGGCGCTGCTCTGGTCAGCATCCAAAATCGACTGGTAGACCTTGGGAGCTTGGTCTTTCATCCAGGACAATAATGTCGGACCAAAATTGAAGCTGATGTGGGCGTAGTTGTTCAGCAGTTTGCGAATACGATTCTCGGTATCCACAATTCGCGATGCGGCGTTGGGCGCATAGCACTCGGCTGTGATCCGCTCGTTCCAGTCGTGATAGGGGTAGGCGGAGTCCTGCAATTCGATGGCTTCCAAATAGGGGTTTTCGCGAGGGGGCTGGTAGAAATGCCCATGGATGCAAACGTATTTCATACCGGCTCCGTGGTGGGTTGAATTCGTTCGAGAACGAGGAAGGAGTGCGGCGAAAGCTGCATTTCATCGTTCGCTGCAAGGTTTATCCTGGCCCCGCGATCCGTTTCTGGGCCCTTCCAACGCGCTTCCGCCGAATAAATCAGCTGGGTCCAGTCGCCCGACAGGTCCGGCAGGTTCAAGGTAGCACGAAAGTCGGCAAAGTTAGAGATCATCGCCAAGTCGCCGGACGGCCGCTGGCGCAATACCAGCAGAGCGCAGCCTCCGAGTTCGCGCACGGTGCGCGGACCAGGGCTTCCCAACTCTTGTTCCTCGCGAAGGCGGATGAGTTCCTGGTAGAAACTGAATAGCGTGCGATGCCGCTCTTTTTCTTTGAGGGAATGATTGAGATGCGACCGCGAAAATGTCTCCTCATCCTGCGGATCGGGGACGCTGCCCGTCCAGCCGAACGCGGCGAACTCTTCGCGCCGCCCGCGACGTACCGCTTCCACCAGCGCCGGATCACCGTGACTGGTGAAGTATTGAAAAGGCGCCGTCTCCCCATACTCCTCGCCCATGAACAATAAAGGCACAAAAGGCGACAGCAGGGTGATTCCGGCGGCGAGTTTCTGTGCTTCGAAGTCGACCAGGGTGGATAGTCGCTCGCCAGCCGCCCGATTCCCGACCTGATCATGATTCTGATTGCACACCACAAATCTTGCGGGCGAGATGCCGCGGGCGGAATTACCATGCCGTCGGTTGCGATGTTTCGAGTGCTGTCCGCTGTAATACCAGCCATCGCGCAGAGTCGCGGCCAGCGGAGCCGGGCCTCCGAAATCGGCATAGTATCCCTGATTCTCGCCGGTCAGCAGGGTGTGCACAGAATGATGAAAATCGTCGCTCCACTGCGCATCCAGATCGTATCCGCCTCGCTCTGGGCGATGCAGGAGGCGGGCGTCGTTCAAATCGCTTTCCGCGATGAGGTGTATCGGTCGTCCCAGCCGTTGCGACAGCTTCGCAGTTTCCATTTTTAGTTCGACAAGCAGATGACGGGCGCCAAAATCGAAGATTCCATGCACCGCATCGAGACGCAACGCGTCGAAGTGATAGTCCTCCAACCAATACAGAGCGTTTTCGATGAAGAACCTTCTCACTTCGTCGCTTCCTGCACCGTCAAAATTAATTGCCTGACCCCAGGGACTTCGATAACGGTCGGTAAAGTACGGCCCGTAAGCACTTAGGTAGTTGCCTTCTGGACCGAGATGGTTGTAAACCACGTCGAGTGCGACGGCCAATCCTTGCTGGTGAGCCGCGTTCACCAATCGCTGAAGCGACTTCGGACCGCCGTAAGTGTTCTGGGGCGCGAAGAGATATACGCCGTCATAGCCCCAATTTCGAGCGCCCGGAAACTGGGCCACGGGCATCAATTCGATTGTGGTGATGCCCAAATCTACGAGTTCCGGAAGCCTGGCGATCACGGCATCGAAAGTTCCCTCTGGAGTGTAAGTTCCTACATGAAGTTCGTAGAAGACGCTGCGCTCCAGCGCCGGACCTTTCCAGCCGCAGTCGCTCCACTGGAAAGACTGGGGATCGACGATGTGGGACGGACCATGCACACCCTGAGCTTGAAACCGCGATGCGGGATCGGGCAATTCACGCTCTCCGTCGAGCTGATAAAAATATTCGGATTCTGATTCAAGCATTTTTACAATGGCCCGGTGATATCCATTAGCTAGAGACTCCATCGCAATACGAGTTCCTCTGCCAACGAGGTGAAGCGTGACCGAGCGTGATTGCGGAGCCCAGACGAGAAATTCCCAATCCCCATCCGGCTGCCGGGTGGCGCCGACGCGTGTCTCTTGGATGACAGCTTCTGTGGATAGCATCGTTTCGTGAGGACTGGGTCAGGGAACCGATTTGCGAGTAAGTTAGTTTTTGCTCAATATCAATTTTGCCGGACCACCGTGAGCTTCCGCTATCCGGGTTATGCAGTAGATATGCCTCGGGATATCTCGATCAGGCGTTCGCTTACAGGTCGGGCGGAAGAATCAGATGTTGAAAATTCGATATGCCGCAGACGGATTCTGCGCCTGCAATAAGGTGATCGCCACGTTATAAACCGGGCTGCCGCCGATAGTTTTCCCTTCCAACTGTCCGTGGTGGGCGTGCCCGTGCAAAACTAGGTCGGCACCGCGGCGATCGACGACCTCCGCCAGTCGAGTCGTACCGAGAAAGGGAAAGATCTCTGGCGCCTCCCCTTGAACGGTGGCGGCAATTGGAGAATAGTGGACGACCACCACCCGCTTGGGCGTGCGAAGCTGGGCCATAGCTCGTTCCAATTTCAACGCTTCATCAATTGAGGCTTGCACGAACTGTTTGATCTCAGGTTCACCAAAGGCGGTGAGCAGGCCGCGTCCAAAGCCTCCCACAAATCCCTTAGTGCCGGCGAACCCCACCCCATCGCGCTCGTAGGCCGTTCCGTCCAGCACTTTGATTCCAGCCGCCGTCATCATGCGCATCAGTTCCGCCTGCCTGCCGCTTTCATAGTCGTGATTGCCCAGCACGGCGACCGTCGGAACTCGGGAGCGAACCACCACATTCAATAGCGGATCCATCTCCTCGGGCTGGCCATAATTTGTCAGGTCCCCGGCCAAAACCAGAACGTCAGCCTCATCTCGCACCCGGCTCAATTGATCGTGCAGCGCACTATGGCGAGAGGCAGAGAAATGCAAGTCGGCGGTGGCGGCGATTCTCATAGATTCGGAACCGCCCCGAGCTTCTTGAGACGGCGCTCGCGATATCCCTCCATTAAATTCTCCAGCCCCCACTCATTCACGTCGATGGCGAACTGCTTGTCATCGATCAGACTGCCGCGAAATTTCGCCGCCGGATCGTGATGCGACACAATGTCTTGAAAGCGCGAAACCAAGCCGGTCCATACTTCTTGGGGAACGTATTGGGTTTGCGCGGGATAGGAATAACGGAACAGGACCAGTGCCCACAGCAGCATCTCCCAATGTTCTCCCGCCAATTTGAAAACTCGTTGCCAGTCCAGCTTCCCGCGAGTTCCATAGATAATGTGCGCTATATCCGCGCCGTCGAATCGTTCGCGGCGCGCAATAAAGATTTTCGACGCGACCAACTCTTCCGCAGCCAAAACTCTTGTCCTGATCCCTTGCACCACTGCCGGACGGGCGCGCTCGATCCAGGAATCGTCGACCACGATCGCGGCATTGCTCATTCCGGTGATCAGATCAACAAAGAATCCATCCCGGTGCGCCTTGAATAGCCAGACGGGATCACACACCTCACACTCGAATCTTTTTTCCTGAAGATGCTTCAGGGCGATCGCCGCATTTTCGGGTGTCAGAAACAGATCGAGATCTTTAGTGTCGCGGCAAATTCCGGTGTGCTCGCGGAGCGCAAATGCACCTGCTACCGCAAAGCGCGATTTCTTCGTCTCCAGCAGTTCCAGAACTTCATGGAACAACGACTTCTGTTCCTCGGGAATAGCGATCGGTCCCGAAGACGTTTCCGGAACTGGTTGTCCCTCCAGTGGTGCAGGCATGGGGCTTGGATGTGAAACCAGTATGCGCGGTTGTCGCCCACAGCCGAAACCCCACATCCTTATCGCAAACTTTTCTAACAATTTCGTTAAACCAGCTACCGGACCTTATCAGAGAGTCAGGTCAGAGCGAGGTTGCGGCGGTCCGGCTCGCCCCCCTGCCGCGCGCCAACGACGTGGCAATTTCAACGCTTTGACCCGAGGTCACTTGGTCGCACGAGGCGGCTCCAAGGGCTCACGATGGTCTGAAACACCGGGTCCGGGAATCAGTAAAATCAATCAGAGTTTCAATCAATACGTCATCAGCCGGCATGGCGGTGGGGAAGCGAGAGTCGCGACAGGCGGCACGATTATTTCCGTGCGAGGGCGCGGCTCTTCGTGCGAAGATGAACGGAATGTATCACCCCTTCCAACAATTCCTGCGGCTATCTTCGAAACAGAGATGGCTTGTTTTGCAAGCCACCGTCATTCTTCCTGTAACCTATGCTGGGCTTGAATTGTTCGGATTCCAGAATCTGCTAACCCTTATGCAGCGCTTCACTCCGGGGCCCGGCCGGGTACGATCTCCCGAAGAACTGCAAGCTGATTCGACCCTTTTCACTGCGGTTGTTCGACGCTTTCCGCTGCCCATGAGATGCTTGGGACGTTCCGTCGCCCTGTGCTGGCTTTTGCGGCTGCGCCGCGTCAACGCTACCGTTCACATTGGGGTTCGCAAGAATCAGCATGACCTTGACGCTCATGCCTGGGTTCAGTGTGGAGATTTCGTGATCAATGAAGCAGAGGATGTCGCCCAGCGGTACGCCCGTATCGTGCCCAACTATCCGAGAGTGGAGCGGCGGCTATTCTGATTAGTCGCCTGGGTTACTCGGAAGGATCGCGCGACGGCTATAGCGGGCTGACAATTCACTAACTCTTGAAAAAGCCTCATGCGGGGTTGAAAAGCTCAGGGGAAATTTGCTCCGCAATTGCTCCGAAATCTGAGCGATTGTCATCTTTCCATCCATCAGTTCGAGCACCGTACGATCAATCAAACCTTCTTCACTCAGGCTGGCGGTGTAATTTTCAGAGCGGCTGGCCACCTGCCCAAGTGAAAGCGGATATCCGAAAAGTGTGGACTGATTGAACTCCGTGCGCGCCTGAAGCGGATCAGCCCCCGAAACCTTTGTTTTCCACTTCCATACATAATCTTTTCCCGTTAGCGTGGCCCGCAAATCAACGGTCACGTTGTCTCCGGAGTTCAACTCGATCGGCTTGGCAAATGGAAAGAATGCGTTGCCGTAAATCAGCTGAGGGCCTGCGGGATAATTCGAAAATCCAACTCCGCCGCCCATGTCGGTATCAAACCACATCAAAATTCCATGAGCAGTACCCGCCTTCGTCAGCGTCCAGGCAATCGTAGACGCGACGTTCGGATCTTCGATCAACGCATAGTCCAGGTCAGCCCACATTTGCGGCTCACCAAGAAATTCGGACGGCGGTCGTTCCCGGCCTTTGTTCCAACGATTGATTGCGAATGGCCGCGCCGCCGCTAAGTCCACGCCATAGGGCCTCGAACACCAAGGATGAAGATAAGGAGCATACAGTTCGGGAGATTCGACCAAGGCCACCCAAACCATATCGCGAGCCGGAATCAGCGTGCCTCCCGGAGCAAGCAATCTTTTTCGGACGTCGACAATGGCCGGAAAATTTGTTTCAAACCACGGCAACACACCGCGCAGGTCAAAAATAATTACATCGGCAGGTTCAGCGACACTTAACTCGAATGACCGCCCTTGAATAAACTCTATCTTGTCCGCACAGCGGTTCGCGGCCGCGACCTTGCGTGCGATCTCAATGACATTGTCCGGTTCGACCGCGATGACCCGTCGCGCCCCAAATTGACAGGCTAGAACCGCAAAGACTCCCAACCCTGTCCCCAAGTCCAGAACAATCGAGTCCCGAGTTACGGCACGGCGTAGCGCGCTCACATACGCGTCAGTGCGGATTGAATCCGAGACCATCCTGCCATAACTGAAGATGTCGTACATTTCGCTCCGTCAGCGCAAACAGGAAACCAAGGAAGTGGGAGCCGTTCGCACAGTTCGTGGCTGCCCACTGTTGACGATGCGGCGGGAATCGGCCACAAGGGAGTGGCATATCCGCTCGAGAGCGGTGAAATCGTGCCGCAGGTTTACCTGACGAATCGTAACCGTGTTCACAAGCTTCGAAATTCTGACGAAATCCGTTTCGCGATAGCGATCGTCCAGCAGGTAATTGACGTAAACGTTCGCCAGCAATTGCATCATGGCGGCGGACGGCGCAACTTCCTCTATATCTTCGGCCGTAGTTTGCGGATCGTTCAGTAGATAAACGGCAGCCAGCGGTAATGGCGCTGACTCAAACTGCTGCCCCACATCGCGCAAGTCCAAATACCGTTTCTCCCAGGATGAAGTCAGTCGAGGCAGCGCGTCGGCGTACCCATAAAAGTGCTCGACCGAGGGCGGCCACAAACGCAACCTCACCGGTGCGGGCGGAACGCAAAACCCGGACTCTGATTCCTGCAACATCACGATGTCATCGGAAAGAATGGGATAGTCCATCGAAGCAAATTGGGCGGCGGCCGTGGATTTTCCCGCCCCCGCTACACCGGCCAATGCAATGGCAAAACCATCGATGGCAATCGCGCTAGCGTGCAGGCAGCTTATACCACGCAGACGCAGGACGAACCCCAACACTGGCCCTAACAGGTAAATGAGCGTGTTATCGAAAGTCGTCTCAGCAGTCCACGCCGCCCATAACTGCGACCCTGCTTGGTCGATCACAAAGCGTGTGCCATCTCCGTATACCAAGTGGTACAGAGGTGCGCGCGATGCGATCTCCCACAATCGGACCAGTGGCTCGCCGTTAGAGGTCAACTGTTTGCTCACGTAGCGTTCGATCTGCCGTTCGTGAAAATAAAGCGAGTCGGGATGGTCTTGAAATCTTATCTCCACATCGGCATGTGAAGATTCGGCTGAAATCAGACCGGGGATACGCCTTTCGGATCGAAGGATAAGGCCGCAAACGGAGTAGGCGGGATTCGGAGGCAGAGGATTGGATTCGCCCATGAAGGAGGCAAGCTCCTAGTGTTGTGTCCTGGAAATTCGTGGCATAAATAAGCCCTGTCATCCTGAGCAAAGCGAAGGACCTATGTAATTGAATCTGCGTTGCATGGGTCTTTCGCTTCGCTCAAGATGACAATTAAAATTTATTTGCGAATTGCAGGACACGATACTAGCCCGTTTTGTGATTTGTGCCCACGCCCGCGCTATCGACGGTTCCCATGTTTGAGAACGACCGCGTTACCTCGACCAGATCGCCATGGCGCACGAGCCTAGGGGTCTCGTACTCCCTCTTCTGCGACGGTTGCTCGTTGGCTTGTTCCATGTAAGTGAACCCGTCCCTTATATCGAACTCTTATACCCTAGCATGACCTGCTCTCGCAACCAATGATTGAGAGTCAGCGGCCGCAAGTGAACCCACGCTTCTGAGGAAGAATGCTTCTTTCCTGTCAGCCGCGGGACACGCGCTCGATCAACATAATAAAGAAGTTGTGGCGTTGGCTCGAAGGAATCGATCCATGCCGATTGCGGCTGCCTGAGCAATTCCGCCACGGGATTGCCTGCCAGTGGTGTTTTACGGCGCCGGATTATTTCGGGCGGCAGAATTCCTCTCATCGCCTCTCGAATGATCTGCTTGCCGATGCACCACGGAACAGTTGGCAAACTCAACAAAAACGTGACTAGCCTGATATCAAAGAATGGATGCCGCGTCTCTACCAACTGCCTCCGATTTCCAGGGTCGCAAAGTTCGAAGTAATTTGTCCACCAGAGTCTGCTGAGGCTGTTGAACGCCTCCGGCCGGCGGTGTTCAACAGTTCCCATTCGATCTTCCAATTCCCTTTCCCGACTCGCCAAATTGAGCTTCACTGCAAGCTCGGGATTGATCCATTCTGGCAATCGAGGACCTTCGTCACTGATAGTTCGGGCCCGAATCAAAGTCCGCAGCCCGGCTTTGGGTATTGACCGTTGCCACCGGGCGCAACGGCTATATCCGGCGGCTAACTCCCAAAATTTCCCCGCCCACAGGAGTTCCACGACCGCCTCGGAAGACGGTACCAGGCAAGGATCTCCCCCCTCCCCCGTTAAAACCACTCGCGCGTGAGCCGCAATTTGCGCGTAGAGATCGCGATCAACCCCACTCAGCGGCTGATCGCAGGGTTCCATTGAGCCAGCGTCGCGCTCCTGCCAGTGCTGAAAAAGCTGGTAATCGTCAGCCACCAAAAAAGAAAGGGGGATACCGCGAAATTTCGCCACCCTGCTCGCATAATCGCCCTCCTTGTCCGGGATGAGACGATGGTAGACAGCCGAGTAGGCTCGTAGCCGCGTCTGAGAATCATCACCCAGCGAATCGCGGACAGTGGCCGCGATTGTGCTCGAATCCAACCCGCCGCTCATGAAAACGGAAACCGGGCCCTGAGGCAGCCGGTCCTGAACTGCGGTCCGCAGGAGGCTACGAAAATTTTCCAGATATTCCCGTCGTTTCTTGTAGCGCAGTTCTGAGGTCGGCCGAAGTCTCCAATATCTCGAAATTTTCAACGAACCTTCAGAAGATAAGAGGAAATGCCCGGGAGGCAGCCTCTGAAGCTGTTTGAAACTTGTAGTGCCGGTATCCTGGCCATAGCCAAACAGGAGATAGTCGCTAATCGCTAAATCATTCAGATCTGCGGACACGTCCGGATGAAGGCGCAAACAATTCAAAGTGTTGCTGAAAATGAAGGAAGTCGACAGATTTGCGTAGTAAAACGGCTTGACCCCAAAATGATCGCGGGCGCAGAAGAGCTGCTTCTTCGGTCCGTCCCAGATGGCGAATGCGAAATCTCCGATGAGATGATGCAGGCAGTCAGCGCCCCAGCGTTGGTACGCCAGCAAAATCAGTTTCGCGTCGGAAAAGTCCGTCAAAGGAGCGGTTGACGAAGAATGAAGCTTGTCCCACAGTTCCGCTCGAGCGTCGATGCGGCAATCGGCCACGATCCACACTCGACCGTCGAGGCTGCAAGGTTGCTGGTCGACCACTCCCCTGCCTGTAGTCTCAAACAGAGTGTGTCCTAATGCAATCTGGGTATCGCACCAAAGATTTTGCGCGTCGGGTCCGCGAAAGCGGAGAACCTGAGCCATGCTGCCAATCAGATCTCTAGAGACCGGAGCGCCGTCCGTGTTCAATATCCCGACGATTCCACTCATGATCGGTTTAGAGGATACATCCCGCCAGGAGGGCGTAATAGCCGAGGACGGATAGGATGCTGGTAAATTTCCTGAATTAAAATAAGACACCCTGCCGACAAGGGCCAACGACTCAAAGGGCAGACCGAATTTCCACCAACCCCGCCATCCGCATCTCCTCTATCAGGCGCAATACGTCGCGCTTGCCGGTTTCGGGATCGACGTTGTATTGATCGAGGACGGCGGCGTACAAGGCTTCAAGACTCCGCGGTTGCTGGACCATCTCCCAAATCAAAGTGCCCACAGCATTCAAGCCGTAATACATTCCCTTCTTCAGTTCGAGTAGCACGGTTTCATCCTCTAAACGTGTTGAAACCTGCTCCGGAGCCGCAACCACAATCGTCTGCAGGGAAATTGTGGCACTCATAACTTCTCTCTTTTCTTCGTCCAATCTACGCCACTGTAGCATACCCTTGAAGGGTGAAAGTGACGAGTCTCATGCCGCTTTCGCCACACCAGCAGACGTCTTCCAAATCCGGGTACAGGCAAAAAGAATTCCGCTATCGAACGGCTCGGGATTATCATTCAATAACGCCTTGCCAACATCGCTAATAGAGCCCGGAGTTTTAACCAACGAGTATCGGCTTTTACTCGCTTGCGCGCGCAAAGATTTGACCGCGGAGGATTGCGACGAAGCTCGCTCCGCAATAGCCGGAGGAATAGATTGGGACCTTCTGTTCTGTCACGCGCATCGTCACGCCCTATCACCTCTCCTTTACCGGAATTTAAGAACCCACTTTCCCCTCGCCATTCCCGCTCCGCAACAAATTCGAGAGAAGTCTTTCGAGCACGGTATTGGCAATTTGTTCTTGTCCGGAGCGCTGCTGAATATCCTGGATGCCATGCGCGCCAACAACATTCGCGCACTGGCTTACAAAGGACCGGTTTTGGCGGCCTGCCTCTATGGCGATAGCACGCTGCGCGAGATGTCGGATCTGGACATTCTGATTGACCCTGCCAGCTTGCCCGCCGCTCGCAGCGTTCTCATCAACCTGGGATATAAGGCTTCGTTCACGACCACTCGCAAACAGGAAGAAGCTCGCCGGCGCTCCGACTGCGAATGGGAGTTCTGCTCGCGTGATGGCAAGGTTTTGGTCGATTTGCATTGGCGGCTTACTGCGCCCCACCTGGCAGCCCGATTCAATTTCGAGGATTTTTGGGGTCGGCGGCGCGACATAGCGATCGGACAGAATGCTATTCCGACTTTTTCTGCAGAGGACACCGCGCTGGTTCTCGCCGTACATGGCGGGAAACATTTGTGGCCGCGGTTGAGTTGGCTCGCCGACTTTGCTGAAAGCTTGCGTTCCAACCTTGATTGGCAATTGCTCACAGTCAGGGCGCGGGAAGCGCGTGCGCAACGGTTGCTTCTGCTAGCTTTTACCATGGCCGACCGCATCCTTAAAATTCAAACTCCGCAAGAGTTTTCCACAGCCATGCAGACCGATCCCGTCGTTCAAAATGTCGCCGACGACATTGCGAGAAGATTCTTTGAAGACAGGTCCCAAAACGAGGCGGACCAAAGTCGCGTTCGCTGGGCAACGCTGATACAACTCGCAGACAACCGACGAGACGGATTCCGCTGTGCCGTCCGTTACGCCTTTAGCTCTGGACCTCGCGAATGGCAAGCGGTTCGAGTTCCTGATTCTTTATTCGGTTTTTACCGAGTGGTCCGGATAGCGGGTTTATTGCGCAGTGCGCCCGCATTTCTTTTCAACAGCCACCGCGAATCGTAATCCCGAACGCCAGCGTACAGAGGCCTTGGCTAATGCTGTTGCACAGTTGGTCGCGATTTTGAATCCTTTGGTCGAAAAAAAACTTTTGCATGTTAGAATTTCACACACGCGGTAAAACGTTGCGGGCGCCTAGCCCCCCGACCCTACAATGAAATCCACCCCCTTGCAGCTTCGGCAACCCGGCAGCGGCAACCATTCCGCTGATCAATCCATTCAACTTCCGGCGCGCTCCGAGAGCTATGTCGCCATGCCGCAGCGCGAGACCACGATTCGGGACTATTGGCTCATCCTGACTAAACAGCGCTGGACGATTATTGCCTTTGCCGCTGTAGTTTTAATTTTGACCATCATCGCTACCTTCAAGACCACACCAATTTATGATGCAGTTGGTCGAATCGCTATTAATCGCGAAAGTTCTGACGCGTTGCCCTTCAAGGATAGCGTTTCCAGCCCCGTAACCGACGAGGACTATACCATTGCGATGGAAACGCAGGTCCGAATTCTGCATAGCGACAACCTCGCTATGCGAGTGATTCGGAAACTCGGCTTGGACAACAACCCTATCTTTACAGGCGTCGCCAAGCCTCAGGCTCCGGCGGGCGAACTGCCCACCACGTCGCCCTCAATCGACACTGGCGAGGAGACCAAGCTCATCAATACATTCCGAAACGGGTTGAAAGTGGCCACGGTGAACAATACCAGACTGATCGAGATCCACTATTCCAGCCCGAATCCGCGATTGGCCGCGGATATTGTGAACGGTATTGTCAGTTCTTATATTGAGCAGAATTATCAAACCAAGTTCGAGTCGGCGATGCAAACTTCCGACTGGCTCTCGCGCCAGTTGGCCGATCTAAAGCTGAAAGTGGAGACATCTCAAGAGAAGCTGATCCGCTTTCAGCGTGAAAAAGGGATCGTCGGCATCGACGAGAAGCAGAACCTCACTACCTCCAAGCTGGACGAATTGAGCAGAGAACTGACCGCGACTGAAGCGGACCGCATTCAGAAAGAGGCAAACTACGAACTGGCGGCCACAGGTAATCCCGAATTGATGGCTCGCTCTCCCAGCGAAATGTTGGGGCACCTCCGGGAACGAGAGAGTACTTTAAAGCAGGAATACGCACTTCTGAAGACTCAGTTCGGCACCAACTATCCTAAGGTAGTTGAAATTAAGAACCAACTGGATCAGCTAGAAGGCGATATCAATGCCGAAGTGAAACGGATGGCCACCCAGATCAAGAATGAGTATCTGGCGGCGCAGCAGCGTGAAAACATGGTCCTTGCTCGAATGGAAGAGCAAAAGCGCGAGGCCAACGAGCTAAACCAGAACGCCATTGAGTTCAATATCTTAAAACGAGATGTTGATGCGAACCGTCAGCTCTATGAAGGTCTGTTGCAGAAATTGAAAGAGGCGAGCCTGGAGGCTGGGCTACATTCCAACAATATTCGCGTGGTCGATTCCGCACGCGTCCCGCTCTCTCCTGTGTCCCCTGACATCCCGCGCAACTTGGGGGTTGGCTTGATTCTGGGATTGTGCGGCGGTATGGGATTGGCCTTCCTGTTGGAGTCCTTGGACAACACGGTTCGCACAGCCGAGCAAGCGGAACTCGCCTCAGGCTTGCCCACTCTGGGCGTTGTGCCTCAATTTCTCCGTGCCGATGCTCCGCGGTTGCAGCCGGCAAAGTTGAGTTTGGCGAGTAGCGATTCGACGACCCGCCGCGCCGAACTAATTGCGCAGCTTCGTCCTAACTCCGAAGCCGCGGAGTGCTATCGCTCACTGCGAACCTCGATCTTGCTCTCGGCTCTGGACAGTCCGCCGAAGGTGCTTTTGGTGACCAGCCCCCTGCCTCAGGAGGGAAAGACGACGACCAGTGTGAACTGTGCCATTGTGCTGGCTCAACGTGGCTCTCGGGTGTTGTTGGTGGACGCCGATCTGCGTCGGCCCGGTGTGCATCGCGCCTTTGGCTTTGACCGCAAAGGCGGACTCAGCACCGTACTTGCGGGTTCAACCACCATCGAGTCGGTAATAAAGACCTACCCTGAAGTTCCGAACTTATTCATCTTGCCGGCGGGACCACCTCCGCCCCATCCCGCTGAACTCCTGGATGCTAGCAAGATGAGGTCGCTGATCGCAGATTGGCGGAAAGAGTACGACCACGTCATCATTGATACGCCGCCCGCTCTGTCCGTCACTGATCCGGTCATCCTATCGGTGGAAGCCGATTCGATTATTCTGGTAATTCGTTCGGGCAAGACGACCAAAGACGCGCTCCGCCGGGCGGGAGAGTTGTTGTGGCAGGTGAATGCGCGCGTCATGGGTATCGTGGTCAATGGCATCGACCTGGGATCGCCCGACCACTACTACTACTACTATGGAGCCAAAGCCGGCGGTCACTACTACGACACGGAAGCGGCTGCCGAAAAAATTGACGCTTAAAATGTTTCTGGAATACTTGGCGCAAACAACCGCACTCTCCGCGTGGTTTCTTCGTAAACGTTCGCGTTGCCGAAGTTCGAGCGCATATACGGATTTCGCGATCCCACGGGGCAGACAAAGATGAGCGCACCGTTTACTTCCAAAGCTGTTAAGCCCGCCAAAAAGGACTTCATTGCCAGGCAGGGCGATCGATTCCTGCGCAGCTGCGCGAGCCTGAACAGTCGAGTACCAGGCCTGCTTTTCAACCGCATCACCCAGGTGTTACTGGATAGTGGTTGCGCTGGGCTGGCGTTCTTTCTTGCTTTCCAACTGCGCTTCGACGGCTCTGTCCCCCCGAAATACCGTTCGATGATGCTGGTATGGCTGGCCGCCGTCATTGTTCTACGCCCATTTTGCATCTGGGCTCTGGGCGCGTATGCCAGCATCTGGCGCTACTTTAATTTGCGGGACATGTTCTCGCTTTCGTTGGCTGCAGCCTTGCCCAGCACGCTTCTGCTATTTGCCCGCATCGTGCTGGCAAAGACTTTCTGGTTCATGGCCATACCGATCAGCATCGTGCTGATCGATCTCGGATTATTTCTGATTCTGGTGGCTACACTGCGCGCCCTGCGCCGAGCCGGATTCGAATATTGGCGAGTCACCGCTTCTCGGCGGCACCGGGCCGTCCTGCTAGGCACAGGCGATACTTTAGCTTCGGGCGTACGCCAAGTCAGCTTGCAGAGCGACATTGAACTGGTGGGGTTGCTCTCGCCCGACAAGCATTTGCACGGGCGGAGAATCGCCGGATTTCCGGTTGTCGAACTGCGCGACGATGTACTCCCCGAATTGCTCGTCAATTACTGCGTCGACATTGTCTTTATCGCTGAGGCGAAACTGGATTGTATCGATGAAATCGTGCAGGACACGACTCAGTTCGGTGCGGAAGTGCGCCTCCTCCCTTCAGCCGCCAACATCATGCGTGGAGATGTTCGGATTTCCGCGAAGCTGAACCCTGAGCATGTACTCGACGGTCGTGGCGCTTCGCTGGAGAAGCCGCATTCCGAAGTTGTGCGGGGATTTGAAGGCAAAAACGTGCTAATTACGGGAGCCGGAGGTTCCATCGGTTCCGAGATCAGCCGCCAAGTGTCCAGACTCGGTGTAAACAAGGCGGTCCTGCTGGACCGGGATGAAAATTCCATTTTTGAACTGCAGAACCAACTGACGGAACTAGGCGCTTCCTCCCAGATCTTGCCTCTGGTGGGTGACATTCGAGACCGTCATCAGTTAAAGCATATCTTCGAACACCATCGCCCCGAGGTCGTGCTCCATGCGGCCGCGTTCAAGCATGTCGGCATCATGGAACAGAACCCGTGTGAAGCCGTGCTCAACAACGTCATGGGGACGCGTTTCCTTGCCGAACTCGCCATTGAGTTCGAGACCAAGCGTTTTTTGATGATCTCCACCGACAAGGCGGTCAGGCCCACCAGCGTCATGGGCGCCACCAAGCGAGTGGCGGAGTTGCTGGTGCGGGAACTGGCCCTTTCAAACGGCCACAATACCCAAATCGCTTGCGTTCGCTTCGGAAATGTAGTGGGGAGTCGCGGAAGTGTAGTACCCATTTTTTTGCGACAGATCGCCGCCGGCGGTCCGGTGACCATTACGCACGAGGAGATGACCCGTTACTTCATGACCATTCCCGAGGCCGTGCAATTGGTAATGCAGGCTTCCACGCTGGCATCCAACGGTACTGTCTACACTTTGGATCTCGGCGATCCGTTGCGTATCACGCACTTAGCGCACAAGTTGATCGAGATGTCGGGTTTACGCCCCGAAAAAGATATAAAAATCCAGTTCGTCGGCATGCGGCCCGGGGAGAAATTACACGAACAACTCTGGTACGAAGATTGCCACGTCACCCCGACTGCGTTTGCGCGAGTGCTGGCCTTGGAAGGGCAGGAACGGCCTAGTATTGAACACGAACTGAGGGAACTGGAGCAAGCGGCATTCGCCCGGCAGGAAGATTCCGTGCTGCAGTTGTTGCGCGACATGCCTCTCGATTTCCGCATGGAACAACCCTCCGCGATGATTGCGTAAAACTTAAGGGGACCGAGTCTGCCCGTGGGCGTCGCTTGGACCAATCGAATGGAACTGCGTTCCCTGCTTCGGAAAGCTATCTTTGCGGCTGCTTGCATCGTGCTCATAGCGCTTTACGTCGCGTTGTCCCTTCGCGCCTTCCTGGCCGCGAGGGCAGCGAGCGTTCCTGACATTCCACACCTCCAAAAAGCTATCCGTATGGAACCGGCCAATGCCGAATACCACGGACTTCTCGGCCGAAACCTCGCTCTGTCGGGCATGAATTTGGACGAAGCCATTACAAGCTACCGCGCCGCCGTGCAACTGAACCCTTACGACCCGCGGACCTGGTTGGACTTGGCCGGCGCCTATCAGATCGCAGGCCGTGTAAGCGAACAAGAAAATAGCGTGGAGCATGCAGTCGAAGCAGATCCCAATACCCCGCATGTGTCCTGGGAAGCTGCCAATTTTTTTCTACTGCAGGGCGATCAAGCGAAAGCTCTTCATTACTTCGGCGTGGTGATGGAGAATGATCCGGAGCTGGTGGCTGCCTCCCTTCAGCTCTGCTGGCGCGTTAGCGGCGACGCGAATCAGATTGTGACGCAGGTTTTACCACCCCGGCCCAATCCTTACCTGGCGTTTCTGAACCTGCTTGTTGCCAAACAGGACCTTCCCAATGCCCAAATTGTTTGGGAGCATCTGATCGGACTAAAGCAGGAGTTTCCTCCGCGCGCGATGTTCCCCTACTTCCGTCTGCTCATCGCAAGTCAGGAAGTGACCGCGGCAGAAACTGCTTGGCGGCAGGCCGCCGGCGTTGATCGCTCCCTTCAACCCTATCTTTCCTCTCAGCAGAATCTGGTCGTAAACGGCGGGTTTGAAGAAAACATTCTCAACGGCGGTTTTGACTGGTGGTACCAAGCGAACGCCCACGCGGCCCTCTCCATCGATACGAGTGAGTTTTCCGCGGGAACTCGTTCTCTCTCCATCAGCTTCGATGGACTGAACGCGCGGGATGCGGGCATTTTTCAGTTCATCCCTGTAAAACCAAACACCGACTACGAGTTCAGCACCGACTACCGGGCCGAAGAATTGGACACGGCGAGCGGTCCGCGCTTTTCCATCACCGATCCCTACAGCAACATCGCGTACGTCCTCACTGACGACATACTCGGGACCAATCCTTGGCGCCAGGCGCAGGCGCAATTCCATACTGGCCCCAATGCAAAGCTGGTATTGTTGAAAATCGTTCGTCAGCCTGAGGAGCCTCTGATTCGGGGCAAGCTTTGGGTCGACAATTTCAAGATAGTGCAAAAATAGATCGAGGATAGCCTTTTGAAAATGTCGTCCAACATGCTCGCCGACCCAACGACTTCTATAGAGTCGCAGAGTCGGGAGCGCGACCAACCAGGAATATTGGGTTGGGCAATAGTCCTTGGCTTTTGCGCACTTCTAATTTTTGCGATCTTGGCGTTTGGGGCGGTCGACGAGTGGTCTACGTTCACCTTTGAGGCTGGCGCGGCCCTGCTGTTCCTTCTGTGGGCGGCAAAGCAACTTCTCTCCCAGCAAGTAAGACTATCGAACAACCCGCTGTACCTGCCGACAGGTCTGTTCTTCGGGCTGATTCTCGCGCAGATTCTCCTTCGTCGGTCAGCCTACGGTTATGTCACCAAATACGAAGCCTTGCAATACGTTTCCTACGGAATGATGCTTTTTATTGCGGCGGAGTGCCTGACAGCGGAGAGCAGTCGCAAACGGTTCGCGCAGATCATGAGCATTTTCGGCTTCGCCTACGCGCTATTTGCCGTGGTGCAGGCGCTGACTCCGAACGGGAAAATCTTTTGGATCCACACCTCTCACTTTCCCAGCGCTACCGTCTTTGGAAGCTACGTCAACCATAATCACTTTGCGGGCGTGATGGAAATGCTGACGCCGATTCCCTTTGTGGTCAGCATGGGGCATCTGTTGCAAGGCGGAAAGCGCGCGTTGGCCGGATTTTGCGCTGGAGTAATGGCTACCACAATCTTTCTTTCCGGCTCGCGCGGAGGAATGATCGCTTTTATTTGCCAATCGGTGGTATTCATGGCCTTAGCCTTCGGAAAAAAACGAAGTCCGCGCTTGGCCATGGGCTCCGTGGCGGTTTGCGTTTTTATCCTAGCTCTGCTGTTCTTCCTGGACCAGGGACAAGCATTGGCCCATCTCGGTGACTTAAATCCCGACATTCGCCTGGACATCACGAAAGACAGTTTGAAAATGTTCTCTCACCGTCCAGTCCTGGGCTGGGGTTTAGGGACTTTCCCGACGATTTATCCGCGCTATCGAAGTTTTTACACCAACCTTTTTATCAATGAAGCCCACAATGATTATGCGCAGTTGTTAGTTGAGATGGGAACGCTCGGATTCGTACTCATGCTCTGGTTTTTGGTCAGTCTGTACCGGCACGGGTTGCCCACCTCGCGAAGCTGGGAGTTCCGCTGGGATTGGGGCGTGTCGCTTGCGGCATTGCTCGGCTGCACAGGAATTCTGGTTCACAGTTTCGTAGACTTTAATCTGCAAATCACGGCGAACGCGGCGCTGTTTTATTCGCTATGCGGATTGGCCGCCTCCAAGCCTCTGGAAACAGTATCCCGGCGAAAGCGTTCCCGGTCAATTCAGGAGGAAGAGAGCGCAGCCCGGCGCCATTTGTCTGACCATGGCGAGCCGTTGGAGTGGTCGAAGTAGAACTGGGTTGAGAAATGAAAGTGAGTTCAGTAACGGCTCATTGTTCGACAGTCCAAATGGTAATCCTGTTTGGAAAGTGCGCGACGAACCCGACTGGACCATGCTAGTCTAGCGGAAAGTTGCCTCAATTGGATCCTCCGGGAGGAGAAATGTCGCTGAAACACATCACCATCGGGACGTTGGTGGCGATCTGCGCCTTCGTGACACCAGCCGTAGCGCAAAAAAACGAATTGACCGGAATCCTTGGCCGTACCTTCATCAGTGATCAGGGAATCCAGGGCGCCCCAGCGAACGATCCCAACCTGCATTTTGGCAAAGGATTGACTTTCGAAATCAATTACGCCCGCCGGGTTTTCGATGCCAACCTCTGGTCTTTGTCCTTGGAGGTTCCGTTCGTCGCCAACGTCGATGAAGACATCCATTCCGCGTTAGACACGACCCCCGGCCAATTTTCATCGATCTTCATCACTCCCTCAGCTCGGTTTAACGCGTTCCCCGAACAAGGCTTTTCTCCCTGGGTCAGTTTTGGAGGCGGATTCGGCCATTTTGGCGACAGTTCTTCGCTCGAATTCGGGGGAAACTATACTGGCAAAAGCGGAGCCACGGTTGGAGTGCTGCAGGTGGGAGTGGGCATCGACGTGAAAATCATTGGAAACCTAAGGCTGCGAGGCGAGGCAAGAGATTTCTTCTCGGGAGTGCCGCAGCTGAATGTGATCACCAACAAAAACTGGCAACACAATATTCTTGTCGGCGGCGGCGTTACCTGGCGCTTTTAGATGGGTCGGGCGCTCGCTCGATCCTCGCCCTGAATCTAGCGCCGGCCACCTGCTAACAATGTGAACGCCTTCAAGGCGCTCATAGACTTCTCAAATCGTCCTTAACTGTTTTCCCCTACTTGGATGGGCTCGCGGGATCGTCGCTTTTCATTAGAACCCAGGCCGTGCCGCCGAGGATGATGCCGCCACCGATTCCGATCGCCCACGGCGAGTCAAGGGCCGCACCGTAGCCGGGAATCTCAGCCGCCGCGACTCGCCGATTTTTTTTGTCGCGTTGCTGGGTATCGTCACGGGTCGTCTCTTGGCCTTGAGCCAGCGTCGTCGTGCCACTGTCATCTTTAACGGTCAGGTCGCCCTTTCGCGCCATAATCTGAACTTTGCCGTCCAGGTCTCTGACTTCAAATTCGGTCCACACATTTGCAACCGGGGACACCAGGACCGAACCGGCGCGAGTGGCCAGAAGCTTCGAAGTCGAAATGGTCACGCCGCCATGCTCCAACTTGAGGGTGCTGCCCTGATACTCAACGAGCGACTCGTTCAAAACCAGTACGCTCGAACCGGTAGCGTTGATGTTAGCTACCGAATCGGGACTGGTCTGCACCAAGTCGCCGGCGAAGATGGCGGACGATCTCGAGATGGTATTGCCATTGAGCAGAGCGGTCCCATGGCTGTACAGCATGGCCCCCGGAAGATCCGCCGCCAACAACGCGACCGGGAAAATGAAGGCCATGAAGCAACTCAAAAGTCTCAGGTGAAACGCCCTCATCATTGGGAAACGTCCTCGTCGATGACTTTGGATGATGGTTGCCCGACTGATCGTTGCAAAGAAATCGTGGCTCCCATTTCAAGTACGGGTTGGTTCATTGGTCGAATCGTAACCTTCCCCGTCGCCGTCAGTCAATGGCTTTCGTGGTGGCAACGCCGTTTATCGGTACGGTAGTACCGTGTTTTTCCGATTGTAAGCAAAGTTTCTTCGGCGGTTTCGCGTGTACTGGTATTGGGCGTTGCCTACAAGAAAGATATCGACGACCTCCGCGAATCGCCCTCTCTTACCATCATCGAGCTTCTTCAGAAGGACGGCGCCCAAGTCAGCTCTCACGACCCTTACTTCCCGTTTATCGGCAAGGGTCGCAAATATTACCTTCAAATGAAATGCGCAAAACTAGAAAAGCTCGCGCAGTATGACTGCGTCGGGATTGTGACCGACCACTCCGATTACAATTGCCCGAGCATCTTGGAGCAAGCCCAGCTCGTCGTGGACACCCGCAACGCGACTCGCGGGATCCAAAGTTCCAAGATCGTGAACTGCTGAACCTTGCTAAAACCTTGGATGGAAATCTGTGCACAGCAGTGTGGCTTTTTGGGATGGTGCCTCCCCGGAATCCACTCTGCTCGTTAATTAAAAGTTGCAACTAATTGATACCAAAGGGATGTAGGATTCTCCCATGGCGCCACAATGGCCTCTATCTTGCATCCAAAGCAGCGGTACACTGTGTTTGGACCATGCCTACCGAGTTTCCATGATGGAAAAGGTGGGGGAAGCCTTTACAGTAACCCCAGGTTTTGGGACACTAAAAACAGAAAAGTGATTATGGCGTCGATGTCTCGCGAATCAAGCCTGTTCTCGTCACTTCCGCCCTGGGAAATGCCTTGGTCGGACTTACTGTTGAGCTATGGCTTGCAAGCAGTCGTGGTTGCCATCTTCGTCTGGATCCCAATTCTCCACCCGGAAATTCTGCAGCGCCCGAAACCGGATTATCATGCTATTGAACTCGTGCCGACACCGGTTCCGGTCAGCCATGAGCCGCAGAAACAGTTGCGTAAACCAGTTGTAGTAGCAGAACTGGACCCACCGCCGGCAGCACTGCGCGTGCCAGCGCCGCTACCGCAGCCGAAGCCGAAAGTGGAAAACGCTCCCGAAGTTCGGATGGCGACGAGGAAGCTTGATCCCCTGCCCCCGTCGCCCTCGGCACCAGTAATTCCAAAAGCTCCCGTACAAACCAACGTTTTTTCCTCGGGAAGCTCGGCGACACAAACCATTGACCGTGCTCCGCAAAAAGTGCAGACCGGCGGTTTCGGCGATCCCAACGGAGTGCCAGCCCGAGCCAGTCAAACCCAAGCCGTAAACATCGCGCAGGCAGGAGGATTCGATATGCCGGCGGGACCGGGTTCTGGCAACGGAACCGGCGGGTCCAAAGGTTCTCGCGGCGTGGTGGCCAGCACTGGATTCGGCAACGGAGTTGCCACCGGCAATTCCACTTCTCAGCAACGCACTGTAAAGCAGGCTGGCTTCGGAGATGCCGACGTTGCTGCTACTCCGACGGTGCAGTCGCGTCCTGCACAAGCGGCCGCCAAAGTTGTGCCCGCGGAAATCCTTTCCAAGCCGGTTCCCATCTATACGGAAGAAGCTCGCGCCAAGCATATTGAGGGCGAGGTGCTTCTCGAAGTGGTTCTGGAAGCGAGTGGAAAGTTGCGCGTGTTGAAAGTGATGCGCGGACTAGGGCACGGATTGGACGACGCGGCAGTGCGGGCCGCCGAACAAATTCGCTTCAAGCCCGCCTTGAAAGATGGCCAACCGTCAGACTCGACGGCCGTTCTACACATTGTTTTTCAGTTAGCGTGATCAACTCCCAGAAGGTTTATATGCAAATGCTTTTTCGTTCGGGCTCGATGTTGGTTGTAATTTTGGGCTGCGCCATGGGGATCTGGGCACAGGATCCTCCTGCTTCCCCGCCGCCGTCCGTTCCCCCTGTGAACGCTACTCCGTCGGTTGCTCCTTCTTCGGTCGCCCCTTCGGAAAATGCGCAGGCCATGCCTCCCGCGGCAGTTACGCTCAACGAGGTCATAGATCGCATCGTGCAGCGCGAGCACTTGTTCATGGCACAAATGCGGCATATGCATCCGCTGGTCGAGACTTACCTCCAGGATCTCAAGAACGATCAGTCTGGACACGCTACGCCTGTGCACGACCGGTATTTTCTGGGCCGCCTTGATCTCAGCGACGGGCCGGAAGACGTTTCTTTTATGGGCCAGCCGGGATTCGGGCACCGTATGCTCAATAAAATGACCGGCATCTACTCTCTGCACTTTCTTCCCATGGGATTCGCGCAGATGGTAGTGCTCGACAGCGACTTCCAGAAAAAATATTACGATTTCACTTTTGTGCGCCGCGAATTCTTAGGAGAGCTGCGCTGCCTGGTTATCGATGTCCGCCCTAAGCAAGGTCAAAAGACCGCGCGTTTCATGGGCAGAATTTGGGTGGAAGACCAGGACTACAACGTCGTCCGCTTTGACGGAACCTACTATCCCCAGCCCAAGATCAATTTCTTTTTCCACTTCGACAGTTGGCGGCTGAATATGCGTCCCGGAGTCTGGCTGCCGGCATATGTCTATACCGAAGAATCAAACCTGAAAACCGGTTTTAGCAAGACCCTGCACTTTAAAGCGCAAACGCGGCTGTGGGGCTATGACCTGAAAGGTCTGGGCAAAAGCGAAGAGTTCACGCAAATCTTGATCGATTCGCCTCAGTCCGTAAAGGATCAGAGTGATGCTGCCGCCGATGCCAGTCCCGTCGCGGCGCAACGTATGTGGGAACGGCAAGCCGAGGACAACGCCGTCGATCGCTTGCAGAAAACTGGCTTGCTCGCGCCTCCCGGCGAGGTGGACAAAGTCTTGAGCACTGTCGTGAATAACCTGCTGGTGACCAATAACATTGACGTCCCGGGAGACGTCCGCTGTCGCGTTCTTCTGACCACTCCCCTTGAATCTTTCACTATCTATCACACAATTGTGATCAGTCGGGGGCTTCTCGACGTGCTTCCCGACGAAGCGTCTCTCGCCATGGTGCTGGCTCACGAACTCAGCCACATCGTGTTGGGACACAGTTTCGATACCGGCCTGGCCTTCAACGATAAGCTGTTCTTCCCCGACCAGGAGTCTTTCCAGCGCCTCGATTTCAAACGAAATTCTGCGGACGAGGAAGCTGCTGACGCCAAGGCGCTGGAACTGCTACAGAATTCTCCGTACAAGGACAAATTGGGCAATGCCGGATTATTTCTGAAGGCCCTGCAGGAGAAAGCGCCCGAGCTGCCGAATTTAATTCGTCCTCACCTGGGAAATAGCTTTGCCGGGGGCAAAGGCATTCGGATGTCGACTCTAATGGCATCAGCTCCGGCGCTCGAGGACAAACGTCTTGATCAGATCGCGGCTTTGCCGATGGGTGGTCGCATCAAAGTCGATCCTTGGACGGACCGGGTCGAACTGTCAAAGGCCAAGCCGGTGGCGCTGATCTCAAGCCACGAGAAAATGGAATTCGAGATTACCCCGGTCTTCCCCTACCTCGTCCGGTTCTACAGCGGTAGTGGAGATAGAATGGCGCTCACGACGTCGTCGCCCTCAGAGAACTCACAGAAGTGAGGTACTCATTACGAGCGGAAGAACTGACGTGCAAGACGGGATGAGCACGCCACGCTACATGAGTACGTTGGAAAATGCCAGCTATTGGATCGAGCTGCCGACCTGAGAAAACACATTATTCGCATTGGAACCGATAAGCCGAATCGTTCCCACGACAATGACCAGAATCACAGCCAACATCACTGCGTATTCTGCAATGTCCTGACCACGGTCATCGTTCCAAAGCTGTTGTAGACATTTAGCCACGGGGCTCCTCATTTCTCACCTTTGCAAAACCACGGCAGACTTTTGACACCGGGGTAACACCAAGATGAGTTTCCCGGCAGTCGTCCCCCAAGCTGACCTCTTTGAAAGAATAGTAGCCTCGGTCATCTCCCGAGCCAATAGCACAAAAGTGCCACTCGCACCGTTTTTTTTCCATCGCCTTTCCGGCCCTCAGGCGATGCTTTTGAGCGGAAGGGACTGATTCACCGCGAACAAGGCGAGTTCCAAACGTGTGGAGACGCCGAGCTTATCAAAAATATTACTCAGATGATGTTTGACGGTGTCTTCGCTGATCTTAAAGTATTCGGCGATTTCCTTATTAGAATATCCCGCCACTACGGCGGAAACAATTTCCAGTTCGCGGGGAGTCAGGCCAAATTTTTTCTGTCTCGCCTCATCATGGGAAGATTGCATCAAAGTGCGGAGATATTGCACCAGATTCGAAACGCTTTCGCGGCCCACCCAATACTCGCCCGCCATTACGGTATGAATTGCCTTCAGCAAGAGTTGCGTGGCGGAATCTTTGAGGACAACGCCTCGCGCGCCCAATTGCAGGGCTTCGACGATTTGGCTCTTTTCCGCTGCCGCGGTCAGTAGAATCACTCGCACCGGAGTTGCATTCGCCGGCACACTCAACTCCCGCAAGGCTTCCAGGCCGGGATGCTTCGGCATTGCCAGGTCCAGCAGCAAAATGTCAGGCTTCAACTGGCGCGCCAACTTAACCGCTTCGGCGCCGTCCGACGCTTCACCCAGAACCTTCAAGTCCGCTTCCGCCTCCAGCAACCGCCGCAGGCCGTCGCGGAAGATGGGATGATCATCGGCAATCACCAGGCGGACAGTCTGCGCTTTTCTAAAGTTCATGAGGCACTTCCCCCTTGCGAGGTACGCTGACTTCCAATCGTGTTCCTTGTCCGGGATTTGATTCTACCGTGAGTTCGCCCGCAATCAAACCAACGCGCTCCTTAATAATCATGGGGCCCTTGCCGGCTGCGTCCATTTGTTCCCGATTATAGCGGCCGGCGAATGGAAACCCTTTCCCATCGTCTTCCACCGTCAAGTTCCATTTCTTTCCAGTCGATCCCAAGCGTACCAGCACATGGCGCGCTCCACTGTGTTTTCTCACGTTGACCAAGCCTTCCTGCACAATGCGCAGAACCTCGCGGCACACCCGCTGGGGCATGTCCAAGGTCTCGATATCCGTAACGAATCGCGCGCTGATGCCTGTCTCTCGCTGAAATCGCTCCACAGTATCGTGCAAAACCCGCAGCAGCCGTTGCGCATCCACTTCGATCGCTTTCATTTGCTGCATCAGTTCCCGAAGCTTAAGAACTTCCTCGCGCAGCAATCCCTGAATTCTTCCTAACTCCGCTCCAATGGGTTTGCCGGCGTCGGCTTGGCGTCGCAATACGTCCACCTGCATTTCTACCGCAATCAGCGACTGCACTGCGCCATCGTGTAGTTCCCGCGCAAAGCGCGCACGTTCCGCCGCCCCCGCCCGGCGTCGCAACCGGTGTAAGAGGTAGACGTTGTAGACGGCTGGGCCCAGTTGGCGCACCAGATCGAGCAGAAAGCGTAGCTCCTCCTGCTTCTCGCCCCGCCATGACGGGTCGAACAGGAATACCCTCCCTCGCCACTCGCTGCCGAACAGAAACGCAACCGTAATCAGGGAGTGATACGGCTGGAGTTCCCGCAATTGAGAAAGTGTGGCGTGGTCCGTGACCGGCACTTCGTGTCCGGCATCATCCAGTGCGAGCGTGGTCCATCGACTCCGGTCGATGGCAGCATAGCAGACTTCTCCTGGAAAATCGCCGAGGTAGATTTCCGCCTCTCGAGATACTGATTCCAGCCAGCGGAATTCCGAGGGAGCGCCCCGGTTGTCCGGCGAACTCAGTTCCCCTACGAACATCCTCTGACTGTAAGATTCCTGCGAGGCCACGACCACTCGCGATGCGCCGTACATCGACATGCTGTCGCGGAAGATCTGCTCGATGGTTCCGGTCAGGCCCGTTTCCACGCGGATCCGCGATAGTGTTCCACTCACCACCGCCTTCTCAGCCCGGAGATGTTTCTGCTGCTCGGCCAGATAGCCGAGCAATAGGCCCATCACCAAAAGGTAGATCGACAGCATGAACAGACGCTGCGGTTCGAACGTCCCCGCGTTCACGCGCAAGCCGAGCAGGGCCCGCCAGGCCGCGGACCCTTGTGGTGCGAGCCACCAGTGGATCAGAACGAAGCTCTCGATCCACAGCAGAGCGACTTCCGCTGCCGCCGTGCCCAGGGTTTCCCAGAGTCCCCATCGATATGCGGCAGCCGCCAGCACGAAGAAGAAAAACAGGAAAAAAGGCGTTCGCGGCCCTTCCGCAAAGACGGAAATCAGGGCCGGCCAGGCAATATCACCGGCATGAACCAGGAACCGAAAGCCCGCCGTTGACTCTCGCCTCCGGCGCAGCAGCATCATGATCAAAATGCCATTCGCTAAATAGAAAACGAACAGACCATAAGCCGCCCAGGAATTCCCTAATTCGGTGGGATCCATGCGAATCGCCACCAGTGTGGAAACCGCCAAAAACACGCGCGCGGTCGCCAGCCAGCGTTCAATCCGCCTCGTCTCCCCAGGGTCGGGAGCAATTCTTAATCTCCACGATTGTCGGTAGCGCTCAACGTGAGGATTCAATCTACTTGGTCTCCACGAACGTGGCGGCTGCGCTGCACATTATTGAATAAGAAAAGCTTACGGGCAAGCTAAGAGTTTGGCGGCGATTTTGGCCAAGCCTTTTGTTTTTCCCATCCAGATTACTACAGTAACCATTTCCCTCCTGTAATCCCGTCTAGAATGGTCCCAGAGGAGTGTCTTGAACAAGCGTTCCTATCTTTGGGCATTAGCAGTCGCCGGTTTAGTAGCCGCCTTTGTGCTGGCTGCTTTGATTCTGCCGCAGTCTCTCGGCTTGAAGGCTTTGAGCGATCTGATCCAGTGCATTTTACTGGTATCCGGCGCGGTTTCCTTTGTCCCAATGGTCTTGCGCTCCGAGGGGCGGATGCGTTTGTTCTGGTCCCTTATCACTCTCGGCATTTCTTTTTGGCTGGCCTATCAGCTGCTTTGGACCTACTTCGAAGTGATTCTGCGTCGCGACGTGCCCGATCTTTTTGCCGGCGACGTTATTCTCTTCCTCCACATTGTCCCTATGATGGCCGCTATAGCTTTACGTCCGCACAGTACGCGAGATGAGTACGGCGCCCGCGTTGGGCGCCTGGATTTCGCGCTTCTAGCAATGTGGTGGCTCTACCTTTACGTTCTCATCGTCATTCCGTGGCAATATGTCGTTGCCGACACTACCGCCTACAATCGCCATTTGAATGCCGTATACGTAACCGAGGAGATCGCTTTCCTACTGGGATTAATCGCTTGCTGGATCACGAGCAAGGGTTACTGGCGAAACTTGTACGCCAACCTCTTTGGCATGAGCTTATGCTACGCCAGCAGTTCCACCGTCATGAACTGGGCGATCGGACGAAAGTTGTACTATAGCGGCAGCCTCTACGATATTCCCTACGTCGCCGCAATCGCATGGCTTACCTGGATCGGCCTCCGAGCCAGGGCTGAAAAGCCGACCTCCGACGCGCGCGAAGCTTCCACTCTCTACGGTGTCTGGATTGCCCGATGCAGCATGATTTCTGTGTTTTCGCTGCCGATCTTCGCGGCTTGGGCTATGTCGGATAATTCTGTGCCATCACGGGTGGGCGTATTCCGGCTGGCGCTTACGCTCCTCGCCGCCTTTTGTATGGGCGTGTTGGTCTTGGTTCGCCAGCACTTGCTTGATCAGGAATTGACCCAACTGCTGTACCACTCGCGCCAGTCAGTCGACAGCCTGAAGCAACTGCAAGCCCAGATCCTACAGTCGGAAAAACTGGCTTCGATTGGCCAGTTGGTCGGCGGCGCCGCCCACGAACTCAACAATCCCATCACCGCCATGCTGGGCTACTCTGACATGTTGCTCAGCACACGACTAACGGCCGAGCAGCAACCCCTTGCCGGGAAAATAGGCCTTTACGTCAGGCGCACGAAATCGCTAGTCGCCAGCCTGATCAGTTTCGCCCGGCAGGCGCCTTCACCCAAGGCTCCTATCGATCTCAACACCCTCGCCCGCACCGCGATAAAGTTGACGCAACCGCAGTGGGAGCCCCTCGCCATCGAAGTGCGCACTCAATTTGATTCCGCGCTGCCCAAAGTTTTGGGAGACTCGAACCAATTGCTCCAGGTTTGCTTGCAGCTTTTGGGGAATTGTCTGCACGTGCTGAGCGAAGGCGGTGGACACGTTCTTACCATCACTTCCGAACGCGTGGGAGAAACTTCCGTGCTGCAGATCGCTACCGAAACTAAACCTGGCAAACCATCCGAGGGCTCGGCGCCTTCTGCCCCGCTCGATGCCGAAGACAATCTGGGTCTGAACGCCTGTCAAGGCATCATACATGAACACCGTGGGCAAATTTTGAGGGAGCGCCGCGAGGATGGCGCCTTGCTCCTTCGGGTAGAACTTCCGATCACGCAATCGGCTCCGTCGAGAACAAAAGAATCTACGGTGCCGGTGATGTGGCAACCTCGACCGTACGCTTGAGTTGCCCGCATGCGGCGTAAATGTCACGGCCTCGCGGGCGCCGCACAAAGGCTGGAACTCCAGCTCCACGCAGAATATTCTGAAATGCCGCTACCTGATCCGGTTCAGGAGTCGTGAAATCAATGCCGGGCCCAGGATTCAGCGCGATTAGATTGACCTTGCAACGAATTCCGCGCAGCAGTTCCGCCACCTCCCTGGCATTCTCCGTCGCATCGTTCACACCTCCGAGCAGCACATACTCAAAAGTAATCCATTCCCGCATACGCAGCGGGTAAGCCCGCGCCGCCGCTATCAGCATTTCAAGATTCCATTTCTTATTTAGCGGCATCAGTCGAGTACGCAGCGCATCGTTGGAGGCATTCAACGAAATGGCCAGCTTGGGACGAATCGCTTCCCTGCCGAAGTCCTGGATGCGCGGAACAATGCCAGCTGTCGAAACCGTCATCCGCCGTTCTGCAATGCCAACTTCCTGCGCCAGCAATCGCGCCGCTTTCACAAAATTGTCGTAGTTCAAAAACGGCTCGCCCATGCCCATGAACACCAGGTTGATGCGATCCTCCGGTGGCGAAACCTTCTGCTCTTTGAGTACGGCACATACCTGGCCCACGATTTCGCCCGCGCTCAGATTGCGCTTCACGCCCAGCAACGCCGTCAGGCAAAACCGGCAGTCCACTGCACAGCCCATCTGACTAGAAATGCAGATCGTGGAGCGCCCCTGATTCTGGCCCCGACGTGGTCTGCGATTGGCGCTGCTTTTCAAACCTGGGTGCGAGTCTTGCTCAAACTGCTCCGCGGTTTCTCCAGCCTCGCTTCCGTCCCCGGCTTCGCCGCCGTCGCCCTCGGGCATCCACACCGTCTCAACGCTCTGTCCGTCGGGAAATGCAATCAAGTACCGCACCGTCCCGTCCTGCGACACGAATCGCTTTTCGATGCGCGGCAGCCCAACCGAAACGCCCTTCCCCTTGAGCTTCTGGCGAAGTGGCTGCGGCAAGGTCGAGATTTCGTTCACCGCTTCGACCCGCTGCCTGTAGACCGCCTCCAGAAGTTGCTTGGTGCGATAAGCCGGCTCGCCCCAACTTTCGACCAATAGCGCCATCTCCGAACGATCCAGTCCGAGCAATGAAACCTGGCATGGATCGGTCGCAGCTCTCAAGTTTTCGACACCGGTTATCGGAATGCTCATGACAATCCCAGTTTTGACGATGATCGAGAGCTTCTCGTGCGGCTCTTAAATCTCTGATTCTGAAGCACTAAACTATTCTCGCACACGGCGAAGCGCCTATGTAAGAATAGTAAGTAACACTCCGCAATTGTTCCTCGTTGACGAGTAGTTTTTCATATGCAAGGAAGCAATGACTAAAGAAGTGCGCAATATTCGTCGTCAGAAGTTGCCCAATGGGCTCACGGTAATTACTGAGCAGATGCAGCACATCCGCTCCGCTTCGATCGGCGTCTGGCTGCAAACCGGATCACGCGACGAAGATGCCGAATGGAATGGCATCTCCCATTTTATCGAACACATGGTTTTTAAAGGGACGAAGCACAGGACGGCGGAGGAGATCGCGCGCCAAGTCGACTCCATCGGCGGCAACATGGACGCTTTTACCGCCAAGGAGTGCATCTGCTTCAACGTCAAAGTGCTGGACGAGCATGTTCCTACCGCGCTCGACATTCTGAGTGATCTGGTTCTAAATCCCACCTTCGATACCGCTGACATTGCGCGTGAACGCGGCGTGATCATGGAAGAAATCAAGATGGACGAAGATAATCCCGATTATCTCGTCCACGAAATCTTCACCCAGAATTTCTGGAAGGATCATCCGCTGGGCAAGCCGATCCTCGGGACGAAAGAAACGGTGAAGCGCTTTGAGCGCCCGTCAGTGGTTGACGCTTACGCACACCGATTCGCACCCGGCAACATCATCGTATCCGCGGCCGGGAATCTCGATCACGACAAATTCGTGGAACTGGTCACCGGACATTTTGAGCACATGAAGCCGATGGACAATGGCTTCCATTCCTCCGCTCCGAAGATTGTCTCGCGAATTATCTTGCGCAACAAGAAAGCTTTGGAGCAGGTGCAGTTGTGTCTGGGAGTTCCCGCGCATCCCATCGCGCACGAAAAGCGGCACGCCGGCTACATTCTCAACACATTGCTGGGCGGCGGAATGAGTTCGCGTCTCTTCCAGAACATTCGCGAGCGGCAGGGACTAGCCTATTCCATTTATAGCGATCTGAATCCCTACCGCGACACCGGGTGCCTCGCGGTTTATGCCGGAACATCTCTGGCATCCGCTTCGAAGGTAGTGCAATCTGTGGTCAGCGAATTCCGAAAGCTTAAAGCGGAACCCGTTCCTGAAGAGGAATTGCGGCGCTCCAAGGCGCAACTCAAAGGGAGCCTCATGCTGTCGCTGGAGTCAAGCACGGCGCGCATGTCGAATCTGGCGCGCCAAGAAATGTATTTCGACCGCTTTTACGACCTCGACGAACTGATTGAAAAAATCGAGGCAGTCACGACCGAAGATCTCACGATGCTGGCCAATGAATTTTTCAAGACCGAATCGGTAGCCCTTACGGCCCTGGGAAACTTGCCCGGTCTGAAGATCACCCGCGATCAATTGGCCTGCTGAAGAAATGCCGCCATGCTTCCAGCCATCGCCCCCCGAGACTTAACACCCGGCATCTGTTTTCCACAGCTCGATTCTGTAATGTGTTTTTAACAATCCTTCGCTGCATTTTTGCGCTAAACTTCCGTGCGCAAATTTTCGACTTGGAGGTTTCTCAATGTCCATCAAACCAGTCCCTGACGGTTACCATACCATTACACCCGCACTCACGATCCGCGACGCAGCTCGCGCGATTGAGTTTTACAAGCAAGCTTTCGGCGCACAGGTGAGAGGCGTGATGAACGCGCCGGACGGCAAAGTCATGCATGCCGAGTTG
>DATBEI010000108.1:0-32760 GCA_036269595.1 Candidatus Sulfotelmatobacter sp. | reverse complement strand
GTGATGCTTGCTGGTCTGACCTCGGCATGGGTCTTCGCGCAAGATACCGACACTAAATCAAAAGGTGAGGTGAGAAATATCACAGGATGCCTGACCAAAGGCGATAGCGCCGACGAGTATTTGTTGACAGGGAACGACGGCAGCACATGGGAAGTACACGCCAACAATTCAGTTGACTTGGCAAGTCATGTGGGTCACACCGTTGAGGCCAAAGGTGTGGTTTCAAACAGCAAAATGCACAACATGAAGGAAGACGCAAAGGATGCCGCGCACGACTCCGGCATGAAGAAGAGCAATACCGAACATGGGCACCTTGAGGTCACTCACGTCCGCATGGTCGGCGAATCCTGCCAGCATTAGTCAGTTGGTCTAAACGTGCAAAAGGCAGAACGCATGCGTTCCGCCTTTTCCATTTCTCAGTCTAAATCTGCGACGAAAAAAACCTAACCGCGTACGCTGATCTTCGAAAACGAAAGAACCGCGCGGCTCGGCGTGGGACGGCCCATCGACAGAGCAGGACGGAACGTGGTGAAGATCAACATGCGCTTGACTTGCGGCAATACTTCCTTCGAATCCTGGGGATCGGAAAGAATACGGTAGTCCTGCACACGGCCGTTAGCATCGACATAGGCCTCGATCACCAGGGATTCGGAATTGATGGTGTCGAGAGTCATGCCAAATGCGCTCTGCTCCAATTGCGGCGCGGTGTTGACCATGACCAGCGGAACGTCGTTGCCTGCCCGCAAGGAAGACGGCGCCACAAAATAAACCATGGCGATTCCAAAAATAATCAACGCGCTCAAAAATCCCGCGGTGGCCGGAACCATGAATGCTTCGAAGAGATTTTCCAGGCGCACCATCATTCCCTCGAAGCGGCCGCGTCTGGCATTTTCCGTCTCCCGCGAAATCGCGAGCCGCAATTTCAGGCCTAGATCAGCCGGAACCTTAGGACGCTTCATGCTCACCAATAACTGCTGCGTCCGTCGGAGGCTCTGGTACTCATCGTTGCACCCGGCGCAATCCGACAGATGTTGCTGGAGCGCGAGCATCTCCGCGCCCGTCATGGCTCCATCCAAATATGGCGAAAATAACCGTTTCGCCCGGGGGCACTGCAGCTCGATCAAGTTCCCTGTGCCCTTCATGGCATCACCTCGACCCTTCTACCCCCTCCAGCTACCTGTGACCGCGAGCTCCGCTGTTCTTTGGTATCTGATTGCGGAGCGGTCAACCCCAGTTCGTTCCCAACCTCACGCACGTAAGGCGCCAGCCGTTGCCGCAGTACGTCTCGCCCGCGCGTGAGTCTAGATTTCACGGTTCCCAGCGAAATCTCCTGTACTTCGGCAATTTCTTCGTAAGACATTTCTTCCAGATCGCGCAGGATGAGAGTGGTCCGGTAGGGCTCTGGAACCTTTCTCAATTCTTCGTCCACTCGATACTGCACCTCGCGATGGGCAACACTGTCGAACGGTGAATCGGCATGATCGGTCAGAGCCGACTGCATCGCGTTCTCGCCCATACTCAGGCCATCCGACTCTGGCGGCTCAATCGAAGTTTCTTTCGCCTTGTGCCGGAACCACCAGCGCCGCCGGTTTGCCGCCTCGTGCAGCGCGATGCGATAGATCCACGTCTTAAGGCTCGATCCGCCATGAAAATGCTTCATGCCGCGGAACACCTTCAGAAACACGTCCTGCGTAGTGTCGGCCGCATCTGCCGGATCGTTGATCACGCGGTACACCAAGCCATAAACCGGTTGCTGAAACTCACCGATCAGCCAGGCGTAGGCCGCTTCCGAGCCGGCTTTCAGCTCCGCGACAATGGCCGCTTCTTCCTGCGACCGAATACCGATTGCACTTGCCAAATCACCCAAGGTGGTTGCTCCCGCCATAATGGCGTCCCCTGATTATAGGATTTTCCACCCTACTGCGCCCCAGAAAATTTGCCGCCGGGCTAAGTCCGGCGAAGTGCAAGCGGAGCCGCGACTCTTACTAAATATAGACTCCGGCGGAGTGCGCAGAGTTCCCGCCGGTAAGTGACTTATTTTCAACATGCGAGCCCACATCCGGAGTTACGACGAAGGTCACTGCCCGCTGGTTACTGATGCGTGGAGGGACCGGGTGCCTGTTCGGATGAGTGGCCCGTGATTGTGCGCATGGCGGTTAGAAACTTAGCGTTCTGCTCCGGCGTTCCAATGGTCACTCGGATGCAGTTCGGGGCGCCCCAGACGGTAAGTGGACGCACGCTAATGCCCGCGGCTCGCAGGCGCGAGGCGGCTTGCGACGCGTCTTGTCCGACGTCACAATACAGAAAGTTCGCGGAAGTGGGAACTATGCGAATTTTCAGTTCTGTTAAACCGTTCATAAGAATTTCGGCTTGGGCGGTGTTGTTGGTGACGGCTCGTGCGATGTGTTCGTGATCTTCGAGTGCGGCCAGGGCCGCCGCCTGCGCAACCGACGAAACCGAGAATGTACTTTGCATGCGGGAGCAGTAGGCCAGCAGATCGGCCGGGCCCAGGCCATACCCGATGCGGAGACCGGCCAATCCGTGCGCCTTCGAAAAAGTTCGCAGCACGACTACGCTGGCGCCCTGCTTCAGATACTCCAGCGAATGTGAATATTCATGACCACGCGAGGCTGCGAAGGACAGTGCGAAATCGTAGTAGGCCTCGTCGAGAACAACGACTACATGATTCGGGATTTTCGCCAAGAAGTTGTCGAGAGCGGCGGCTTCGAGCACGGCGCCTGTGGGATTGTTGGGATTCGCCAGGAAGACAAGGCGCGTGTCGTCATTGATCGCAGCGAGGATCGCGTCAAGATCGAAGCTGTCTTCGTGCATCGGAGTTTGGATCAGGCGCGCTCCGGTAGCTTGGACGGCCATGCCATAAATGATGAACGATCGTTCACTCGTGACTGCGTTCAGGCCCGGAGCCAGCATTGTCTGGCACAGTAGGGAAAGCATTTCTGTCGAGCCCGCCGTCACTAGAACCTGCTCAAGGGACAGGTGATGGTAAGGGGCCAGCCGTGCTCGCAACTCCAGGCAATTGTCATCGGGATAGAAGTTGGCTGTACCCAGCGCGGACTGCATGGCAGCTACGGCTCGTGGCGATGGGCCAAAGGGATTTTCGTTGGAGTCGAGCTTGATCAGTTGCGAATCGTTAGCCGCGGCGGGAGGCGCAGGAAAATATCCGGCCAGATCGCGTGCGTGCTTCACGACCAGGTCAGAGAATCGGCTCATGTTCGACGCACGTCATGACGCTGGTTTCTTTGCGATTGTGGCGCGGGTGGCGGATTTCAAGCGTTCGACTTCCTTCAGCGTAAGCGAACGAAATTTCCCCGGCGGGACATCAAGAGCAAGCGGGCCGTATTTCACCCGCTTGATTTTTTCCACGTGATGGCCCACCGCCTCAAACATGCGCCGAATCTGGCGATTGCGACCTTCGATCAGCGTGATTTCGTACCAAGGATTGGCCGCTTCTTTTACCACACGCACCAAAGCAGGGCCGGTCTTGACCCGCTTGCCGTCGTCGGTGGCGATGGAAACTCCGGCGCGCAGCTTGGCGATGGCGTCTTCTTTGGGAGTACCTGCGACCTTCACGACGTAAGTCTTGGGAACATGCGAGGCGGCTTTCATGAGGCTGTGCGCAAGTTCGCCGTCGTTGGTCAGCAGCAGCAAACCTTCGCTGGCATAGTCCAGGCGGCCGATGGGATAGACGCGGCCCTTCACGCCATGAATCAAGTCCATGACCGTGGGCCGTTTTTCCGGATCGCTCATGGTGGTGACGTAACCTTTGGGCTTGTTGAGCAGGAGATAAATGTGGCGTTGCGCGCCCTGAAGTAGCTTGCCATTGACGCGAACGTGGTCAGTTTCCGGATCGGCCTTGGTACCCAGTTCGGTGACGATCGTTCCGTTGACCTGCACGTGGCCGGACGAGATCAGTTCCTCGGCCTTGCGGCGGGATGCGATTCCGGCGGCGGCGATAATTTTTTGCAGGCGTTCGAGGGGCATGGGAATTCCAGGGCGAAAATAATTCAGGAGCGTCTAATTTTTTCTTTTTCGCCCCTCCGGGGCTCCGCTCCTCTTCGACTACGCGACCCACGGCTTACGCCCCTTCGACAGCTCAGGGCAGGCCGTGGGCTGTATTCTTGCGCCGCTTCGCGGCTAAAACTACGTCAGCCTGCTTTCTTGGTCTCTGACAAACTTTCACTTGACGCTTCCGGTTCTTGAGCATCAGCAGGTTCGGGCAGTTCGCCAGTGTCGATGGAATCGGCAGATACTGGCCGCGCAGGTTCGCTCGAGGCCGCGCTCTCTGCCGGTATCAGTTCAGACTGAAATGACTCGGCCACTAACTTTTCGAATTCCTCCATGCTGGGCAATTCATTCACATCTTTCAACCCGAAGCGCATCAGAAATTCTTTTGTCGTCTTGTAGAGGATCGGGCGCCCGATCACTTGCTTGCGGCCCGACGTCGTGATCAGTTTGCGGTCAAGCAGCGTGCCGATGACGCCTCCGGAATCGACGCCGCGAATGTCGTTGATCTCGGGCACCGTGACGGGCTGCTTATACGCGATAACAGCCAGCGTTTCCAGGGCAGGAAGAGAAAGGCGAATCGGCGGCTTGAGGCTCTTGGCGAACGAGCGCACGACTTCATGTTGCTCGGGCTTGGTGGACATGCGATATCCGCCGGCGACCTGGCGAATCTCGATGCCATGGTCGGGAGCACCATATTCACCGACCAACTCTTCCAGACACGAGCGCACACGCGACTTCATATCAGCCTCGTCGGCCGCTCCTCCAGCGATAACCGTTTCTTTCACGAGCTGGGTCATCTGCTCGAGCGTGATGGGCGTCTCCGCCGCGTAAATAATGGCTTCGAGTTCAGCTTTAAGAGACATAGTAGAAAGTGTGAGCGGCTAGTGATCAGCGTGTTCGATTTGATCAGAGGTCACCGGCCCAGCCATTCACTCGGTCTGTTTTGCTGGCCACTGACCACTAATCACTGGCCACTGTTTCTTCATCTCCAGTCGTCACGAACCGCCGACTGTTCTTTCATGATCTCATCGAAGTGCGTATGTTTGCGAATCGCAATTTCGCCGAACATTTTTTCTTGACGGACCTGGATGGCCTGCAATCGCACCATTTCGAGCAATGCCAGGAACAGGCATACCAGCGCATGCCGCGATGAAACCCGGATGAGCATCTGCTTCAGGCGGATCGGGCGGTCTTCGAGCGAGAGGCGGCGCCGCAGGTAATCGATCATTTGGCCGACGGTGACAGTTTCTTCGTCGACGTTGAGCACGGGACGCGTGCGCACCCGCTCCAGCACTTGCTGAAATGTTTTGACCAGGTCGATGACGTCCGCGGCGATTTCCGGTTCGGTGCCTTCCGTCTCCATGAATTCTTTCAGCGACGGGTTGGAGAGCACGGCATCTTCGATCTGCTGTTTTTGTAAGAGCATCTGCGCCGCCGACTTGAACTTCTCATGCTCGAGCAGGCGGTTCACCAGTTCGTTGCGCGGATCTTCCTGCTCCTCGGCGGACGCGGCGGGATCGCGGGGCAGCAGCATCTTCGACTTGATGTGAATCAGCACCGCCGCCATGTAGATGAAATCGGCGGCCACATTCACATCGAGTTCACGAATCTTTTCCACGTACGCGAGGTATTGCTCCGTGATACGCGCAATAGGAATATCGTAAATATCGATGTCCTGCTTGCGGATCAGGTCGAGCAGCAGGTCGAGCGGCCCCTCGTAGACGTCGGTGACTGCGACCGCGAAAGGGGAATCGCTTTCTTCTTTTTTTGGCGAGTCTTGTTTCGACGCGTCTTTCTTCACAGCGTGGCCCGCGCCGGCGACAACGGCGGGCGGCGTCGAGGCTGATCGTCCATTCGCCGCGTCGAGTTTTGCATTGTCCGTCATCGTTCTAAAGCTTGTCCTGCTTCTTCAGCTTGTCCGGCTTCAGCTTGTCATCCTGAGCGAAGCGAAGGACCCGTGCAACTACTTCTTCAGTCCCTCGTAATCCAGCGACATCCCCATCGCCGCCCTCACATCGCCCATGGTCCCACCCGCGGCGCGGCGAGCGCGTTCGGTGCCCGCTTCCAGAATATCCCAGGCGAGGCACGGATTCTCCTCAAATTTCTTGCGGCGCTCCTGCATGGGATTGAGCAGCTTTACCAGCGAATCGGCCGCCCAACCCTTGCACTCGATGCAACCGATACCGGCTGAGCGGCAGCCTTCATTGACCTTGGCCATGGTTTCTTTGCTGCTGAAAATTTTGTGCAGATCGCCGACCGGACACACATCGGGATTGCCGGGATCGGACCGCCGCACCCGCGCAGGATCGGTGACCATGGGTTTCAGCTTTTGCCGCACAACCGGCTCGGGATCGGTGAGCAGGATCGTGTTGCCGTACGACTTCGACATTTTGCGACCGTCGGTGCCGGGTAACTTTGCGGCCGGAGTAAGCAGGGCCTGTGGCTCGGGAAAGACTTCTTTCTTCGCGCCGTAAAGCCCGTTAAACCTGCGGGCGATCTCGCGCGTCAACTCGACGTGCGCGACCTGATCTTCGCCGACCGGAACGCAATCCGCCTTGTAGACGAGAATGTCGGCCGCCTGCAGCACGGGGTATCCCAGAAATCCATACGTGCTGAGGTCTTTGTCTTTTATATTTTCGCGCTGCTCTTTATACGTGGGCACTCGCTCCAGCCAGCCCAAAGGCGTGATCATGGAAAACAGCAGGTGCAACTCGGCGTGCGCCGGAACATGCGACTGGATGAAGATCACCGATTTTTCGGGATCGAGGCCAGCCGCGAGCCAGTCGAGCACGACTTCCAGCGAATTTTCTTTGATGCGCGAAGTGTCGGCGTAATCGGTAGTGAGCGCGTGCCAGTCGGCCACCATGAAAAAGCATTCGTACTCATCCTGCATGCGTACCCAATTTTGCAGTGCGCCAACGTAGTTGCCGAGATGTAACTTGCCGGTCGAGCGCATGCCGCTGAGCACGCGTTTACGGGTTTTGGAGGCCGCGGTCATTTCGCTACTGAAAAACTATCACCACTAAGGACACGAAGGTTCACGAAGGAATTCTCGCGTCTTGCTTGTCCTGAGCTGCCGCTGGAGGTGCGTATTTCTGGACGAATCCGGTAGTGGATTAACATTCGAGGCTGAACATCGATACTAACATGGCGGGCTTTCGGCTTTCGGTAAACGATGCACCAATTCGAGCGGTCAAACCGGAAGACGCATGCGGATGCTTTATAATTCGCGGCGCTCCTCCCAGACAGTCCAACACTCGTGCACACTCTCGCCCGCCAACTTCGCGCCACTGACTACTTCACTCTGGGCTGGGGAACCATGGTGGGCGTGGGTTGGCTGGTCGTCATGGATGACTGGCTGCTGCGCGGAGGGTCGCTCGGAGCGCTGCTTGGCTTCGTGATCGGCGGAGCGCTGCTGTTTCCAATCGGATGGGTGTACGGGCGGCTGGTGGTGGCCATGCCCGATGCGGCGGGAGAAATCGCCTACACGTCCGCGGTTTTTCCGCGCCGCGTCAGCTTTGCCACCGGTTGGATGATGACGCTCGCCTATTTCATCGTTTGCCCATGGGAGGCAGTTGCCGTAGGCCGCATCGCCGGCTACATCATCCCCCGACTCGATTCAATTGAGCTCTATCGCATCGCTGGGCGGGCGGTATACCTTCCTCACCTGGTTATCGGCCTGGGACTTACGGGGGTGCTTACGCTGCTGAACTATCGCGGCGTTCGTTTGAGCGCGACGTTTCAGAATTGGACCAGCTTCGGCACGCTGGCTCTCTTCGTGGTTTTCGTGGGCCTCGGCGTAAGCCGCGGATCGACAGTGAATGTCCAGCCTCTATTTACGCACACTCCATTGGTTTCGATCCTATTGGTGATTCAGGTCGTGCCTTACTTTATGACGGGCTTCGAATCGGTGGGGAAGGCGGCGGAGGAGGCGAGTCCTGAGTTCCGCGCGCAACGCTTCTTTCGTGCGATCTGGATGGCAATATTCGTTGGAATTGTTTTCTATGCAAGCATCGTCGCAGCGGTTGCATTTGTCGCGCCGTGGCGGCAGTTGACCGGGGAAAAGTTTATGACTGCTGTAGCCTTTCAGCAGGCGCTGGGTCGGGCGCATTTCGGATCGCGCTGGATCGTGCAAATCATTCTTGCGGCGGCATTGCTATCGCTGTTCAAATGCTTCAATGGAAATTTCGTGGCGTCCAGCCGCTTGTTGTTTGCGCTGGGCCGGCGCGGCATGGTGGATGCACGCGCCGGAAAGATTCACGAACGCTTTCGGACCCCATGTGTCGCGGTGTTGTGCATTGGGGCATTCACTGCGGCTTGCATGTTGCTGGGGGACGCGATCCTGATTCCGATCACTGAAGTAGGATCGGTGGCGTGCGCCATGGGCTGGTCAGCAACATGCGCCGCATGCCTTGCCTTGGCGCACGCACGACCGGACGGAATGCGGCTTTCGGCTGGCGAGCTCGCCGTGGCATGGTTCGGGTTGGCGGTCGGAATTGCGATGGTGCTGATGAAGTTGATCCCGCTGGTTCCGGGGCACTTCACACTCTATGAATGGCTGGCGTTCGGGATCTGGATTGCATTAGGGGTGGCGGTCGGGAAGGGGGCGAATTCAAAGCTTGCGGCGGAGACATGAGTGACATCTCAGAAAAACTCTGGCCCCCGCCGGGTCTGGTTCGTCTTCTGATGCGTGTCCCACGGCTTGCGCTGTGGACTGCATTCTTTCGCCGCTTCGCGGCTGCCCAAGCCCAGGACTGTTTTGAACACAATTCGCTGTGAGAGAGACGGATAAAGTGAAGAAGCTCATTTCATTTCAATTCAAGCATTTGTTGCTGTGGGCCTTTTCTTTTTTGTTTATTGCCGGTTATCTTTCCGCGCAGACTTCGGACTTCGATCTGGTCATTACCCACGGGCACATCATCGACGGGACCGGCTCGCCGTGGTACTCCGGAGACGTGGGCATTCGCGATGGAAAAATTGCGGCTATCGGTAATCTCGCGGATGCTCCACGCAAGCGCACCATTGATGCGGGCAGCCAGGTTGTTGCGCCGGGATTTATCGATATGCTGGGCCAATCGGAACTGACGATTCTGGTTGACCCTCGCTTGCCCTCCAAGATTTTTCAAGGCATCACCTCGGAAATTACCGGCGAAGGCAATTCGATTGCGCCGCTCAACGACGCCATCATCCAGTCGGACCGCAGCGGCTACGAACATTTCAAGATCACTCCCGACTGGCGCACTTTCCGCGAATATTTCGCGCGGCTGGAAAATCAAGGCATGGGCATCAACCTCGCCAGTTATGTGGGAGCGACGCAAGTACGGCGTATGGTGCTGGGCGACGACGATGTGCAACCGGCGCCCGCGCAACTCGAGCAAATGAAGGCACTGGTGCGGGATGCGATGAAGGATGGCGCGGTGGGCGTTTCGACGGCGCTGCAATATCCGCCCGCGCCTTATGCGAAGACAGAGGAATTGATCGCGCTCGCGGGCGAAGCGGGAAAGGTTGGAGGAATTTACGCAACGCACATGCGCAACGAGGGCGACTCGGTTCTCCAGGCGATCGACGAAGCGCTGCGCATCGGCCGCGAAGCCCACATTCCGGTGGAGATCTGGCACATCAAAGTTGCGGGCAAAAATAATTGGGGACGGATGCCGCAGGTTGTGGCGAAAATCAACGCCGCGCGTGCTGCCGGAGACGATGTAACAGCCGACACTTACGCCTACACTGCGTGGTACAACGATTTCTCCGCATTCATCCCGCCTTGGGCGCACGATGGGGGAACTGCAAAACTGGTCGAGCGCCTGAAGGATCCGGCCACGCGGGCGCGCATTCGCAAAGACATGCTGACTCCCTCGAAAGATTGGGACAACGAATGGCAGGAGATTCCCGGACCGGACGCAATCATGATCGGTGCGGTTGAGAATTCAGCGTTGTTGCCCATGCAAGGAAAGCGGCTCTCGGAGATTGCCAGGCTGTGGAACAAAGATCCCATGGACGCGCTCTTCGATTTTTTAATTGAGGATCCATCGACGGGAGTTGCGGTTTTCGCCATGTCGCAGCCCGACGTGACGCTCGCGCTGCAACAGCCGTGGGTAGCGATCGATAATGATTCCGAAGGCACGTCGCCCGAAGGAGTGCTAGGGCAGGCGCATCCGCATCCGCGAGCCTACGGAACGTTCCCGCGCATTCTGGCCAAATACGTGCGCGAGGAAAAAGTTCTGACGCTGGAAGATGCGATTCGCAAATTCTCGGCGCTGCCCGCGCAACGCATGCGTCTGACAGATCGCGGCGTGATTAAAGAGGGCATGTGGGCCGACGTGGTGATCTTCGACCCGGCGACTGTGCGCGACCGCGCCACCTTCGACCATCCGAATCAGCTTTCGGAAGGGATGGAATACGTGCTGGTCAATGGTGTTCCGGTGATCGAGCAAGGGAAAATGACAGGAGCGCTGCCAGGGAAGGTGCTGCGAGGGCCGGGATATCAGCGGTAGATCTCGACGCTTGCATCGCAAGGTGAACTAGGGTTTCAGGTTCGCCTGCGTTTGTGGAGACGGCAACTGAGCCACTCGCGGCACAGCCAAAGTTCCGGTAACCGTGTATCCCGTGGCAGTTGCGCCATTCGGAACTCTTGCAAGTTTCAGATCGAGTTCGCCCTTCAAAGACGCGCTCCCAGTCAATTGAAACACTCCAGCCGGAGAATTCAATCTTGCATCTTTGAGCTCAATGGCGCCTGAATCTAGCTTTGCCTTGCCAGAGAATATAGTGACTTTTAATGGCTCTGCCTCGTCCGCGAGGAAGACGTGCGGCAAAGAACCATCCTTCATTTCAAACTGCATCGTGCCTTTCGCAGAGTTCCAGAAATCCGCCGGGCATGGGCCTTCCAGCGCGTAGGAAGCATTCGCCGTTCCAGCGATCCAGTCGTCGTTCATCGCGTCGGCAACCTCCTCCAGGGAGACTGCGGTGATGTTTCCACTTCCTTCGCAGATCGCAGGTTTGACCCTGAAATCGGCCTGCCATTCACCGCGGTGATGGCCGCCGAGCAAGTCTCCGATTACCTGCGAAAGCTGCAGTTTTCCGCTGTCGAGACTCAAGCGTGCGGAAAGGTTGGTTGCCTCCAGGTCTTGCAGGCGGAAGTGGTTGGCGGAAACCAGTCCCGACGCTCGGACATTCACCAAGAACGACGACGACAGCGCATTCGGTTTTAGAACGAGATACCAGGGCTTTGACGCCATGCTTGGGCTCACCCATTCGCGCAAGTCGGAGAGGTCAAGTTGATTGGCGTTCAACGCGAAATGGACTTGGCAGACGCCGGGACTCGAGCAACCGCGCGGCATGGAGAGCCAACCCATCCATGCGGCGCCAGCGGCATTCACGTTCAACCTCGTCACCCGAACTTCGTCGCGCAAAAGCTGCACGTCAGCCGAGACAATCTCGGCGGGACCAATGCCGCGGAGCGGGATAGGAACGTTGTACAACTTTGCAGCGCCCGTAACGCGCGGTGCAGAAAAACTGGAACCCGCGCTGGTACCGGTCGCCGCCCATGTTCCGGCGATCTGGAGATCAAGTTGGGCTGTGCCTTCAGTACCGGCGAATTGCATCGCTGGCAACCCGACCATTCGTGCCAATCGCAAAGCTTTCGGAATTGCGGTCTCTCCCGCCACCGAAATGCCATAGCCGCTGCGGCTGAACCATCCCCGGACCGTAGCATTAGCGAGCCCACGCCCGCTTGCTAGCGCGAAGGGACCGACCTCAATGCGCGGGCCTTCGAGAAAGCGAGCCGCGGACGCGTTGTTATGAGCAGTTTGTCCCCTGGCCGCGGAATTGCTCGCGGTTAGCAAAAATGGAAGCGTGCCTGTAGCGAAGTCTGCCCTGTTTCCATCTGAAGCCAAACGAAAATTAGCGATTTCTCCCCGCCCGTCGAATTCCAACTTCGATGCGGTTTCAGCGTGGCGCGCGATCCGCAGGCCGCCGCTCACAGTTCCGTCTGCGACCAGGTCGTCCGGTAGATTGCTCTTGGCTCGCCGGGCCAGGATCGCAACTGCACTCGCCGGTACATTTTCCACCGAGATCGCCAGTTCGTAGTTATGGCTGCGCGGAAGCCCTGAGTTTCCCTTCAAAGTGATGAGGCCGCCTGCCACCGGCGAACTGCATAGAATCTGATGAAAGAGGTGGTCCAGTGAACTGTATTCGGAGTCGCAGTGGGCCTTCAAACGCAGCGCTTCGCCGCTGGTGATGTCGTAACGACGAAAATCCTGAATTGAGGCATCGCTGGCAATCTGCAGGTGAGCCGGAGTTCCAGTCAGGGTTGAATCGAGAACGACTTCCCCTCGCCAGCCCTGGTCGTCTCCGGTGAAGAACTTCGTGAACTGGCCAAGTTGGGCGCGGTTCCACTCCACAGTTAGCTGAAGGGGCGTATCGCGCAACGACTCGGCGCGCTGCCAAGTACCGCTGAGTTGCAGCAGTCCGGTGTCGTTCAAGTTCAAGTCAGTGCGAAAAGGTTGAGCCTTAAGGCGGGCGCCCCAACTGTTTTCAGAGTCTTGCCACAAAGAAAAATCCGCATTGGTCAAAGCGAACGGCTTCTTTTCCTGGCCGCTCTTAAAATTAATGCGGGCTGACGTGCCTTCAATGTAAGGAAAACCGGGGCGAGGTTCCGACTTGCCTTTTCCTGTGGGCGCCAGCGGAGTGTGTGCGGCGCGCTCCAGCAAAGCTTCCAGATTCCATCGTCCATTGTCAGCATGGACTAGGTTGAGACTGGGCTCAGTCAGGTCGAGACGCGCGATTTCAAGCCGTCCGCGCAGCAAGGAAGTCAAGCGAAGCGCTGCCGTCACTTCGCCAGCGCGCAGCATGGGCTCGGCGCCAAAGGCGGGATCGTCGTAGACTACGAGATTTTCGAGATCGAATCCGGGTCGCGGCAGAAGGCGCAGATGTACCGCGCCAATGTCAACGGAACGGCCTAACGCTGAACTCATGGAGGCGATAATGCGGGACTTCAAACTGGAGGCGCCCGGCCGCAGGGCGAAAAGCGCCAGCAGGATGAATGCCGACGCGACTGCCATTCGACGCTTGGAGGAAAAGAGCTTCACCACGCCCCTACTGAACCTTCGAGAGGAGCTTCATCGTCATCTTACAAACTGGAGCGTACGCTTCCAGCGCGTTTCATCGAAAAAGTGCAGCACAACCTTGCCCAGGAAGAGAATGCGATCGCTCCACGCAGTCTTCCGGTATTGATCATCCGGAGTTTCAAACGACCAGTAAATGAACATCGGACGCCCAATAACGTTTTCCCTGGGAATGAATCCCCAATAGCGGCTGTCGAGACTCACGCCGCGATGGTCGCCCATGGCGAAGTAATGATTGGGAGGAACCACAATGTCGTCGCCATGAATGTAGGAGGGCAAATCCACCATCCAGTTGGGATTTACATTGGGATCATCATTCGGCGGGACAGATGGAAAATCATTACGATACGGATCCAACGTGTCCCTGTCGTGCAAGACGTATGGCTCTTGCAGAGCCTCGCCGTTGCGATAAACGACGCCACCGCGCAAATGGATGCGGTCACCGGGCAAACCGATGACTCTTTTTACAATGTAAAGTCCGGGCTCGGCTGGCGACAAAAATACGACAATGTCACGAAAGTGCGGGTCGCGATAGGGAAGCAGCGGCCCGATCCACGAACTCTTGGGAGCAAACTGGATACGGTTTACGAAAACGTGATCGCCGATGAGCAGCGTGTTCTCCATTGAACTGGAGGGAATCTCAAAGGCCTGCACCACAAAGGTGATGATGAATAACCCGGTCACCAACACCGCGGCGAGCGAGGCGAGAAACTCGACCGTAGATTCCTTGGGCTTTTCGTCCGCCACATCTTCTACGACGATTTCTTTTTTGGCCAATTTTTTTTCTGTAATCAAGCGATGCTTCAGCCTTCAGGAAGTCTCCAGCCGGATGGATTCAGTGTACCAGCCGGAGGGTACGGTTCCAGCGCGTGATCTGAAAGATATGGGTGATGGCGTAGGCCAAGTGATACACCCTGCCCTCTACGGAAGCCGACGGATTTTTGTCCCAGTCGCGCACCGACCAGTAGATGACGAGCGGGCTCCCAATAATATTTTCGCGAGGAACGAAGCCCCAATAGCGGCTGTCCTGGCTGTCGTCGCGATTGTCGCCCAACACGAAGTAATGCCCTTCGGGAACGATCAACTGGCCGTCTTCCACCAGCTTTCGCATTTCGAGCCACCACTTCCCTTCCAGGCCGTACGCAGGGATATCGGTGCGCGGGAAATTATCGCGGAATATATTATTCGGCGGCTCCAGAAAGCGCACGTACGGTTCGTCGATCGGGTTGCCGTCGATCCAGACTCTCTTGTTGATTAAACGCAGACGGTCCCCGGGCACTCCGATTACGCGTTTGACAAAGTGCTGAGTTGGATCGACGGGGTAGTGGAAGACGATGATGTCGCCACGCGCGATCTTTTGGTACGGCAAGAGGTGGTCGCCCAGTCCGGGCCGGCCATAGATGAGTTTATTCACCAGCAGGTAATCGCCGACCAGCAGGGTGTTCTCCATCGATTCTGACGGAATCTGGAAGGCCTGCACAATGAAGGTGATGACGAAGATCGCGATCACTACGGTTCCCATCAAAGACTGCGCGGAGCTGATCAGGTCGCGGCCCAGGGAAGTCCCAATTTGTCGCTGTGACACGGCAATCGGCGCACTCGTGGACGCGGCAGGCGACGCTGGCGTGACCGGCGGAGCCTCTGCAATCGGAGGACGCTCGGGAGAGGCAACGGGCTGGTTTGACAAATCCATGAAATCTAATTATCGGCTACTGACCGGCCGAGTGCGAGTCTCGTGTGTCAGTCTTCGCCTCCCCAGCCTTTGAGCGGGAAGCCAGGAACATCAGCAGTTGCCTTGCGGCATCTTGCTCCGCGGTCTTTTTGGTTGATCCTTGGGCGCGCCCCACGAACTCAGGGTTCTTGCCGTTCCTGGTATGTAGACGCGCCTCAACCGTAAAAGTTTTGCTATGCTCCGGACCGGCCTCCTCGACCAGTGCGTAAATCGGCTGGGGCAAGCCCAGGCTCTGAACCGCCTCTTGCAGGGCGGACTTGAAATCCGTCACTGGAAGCGTGCCGCCGCCCCGCTCCATGCGCTCCAACTCCGGCTCAATTACGGTGCGCAATACAAAATCGCGCGCGACCTGCAGGCCTCCGTCCAAATAAATCGCCGCTAGAATCGCCTCGAGCGCGTCTACCAGCAGCGCGGTTTTTCCACGCCCGCCACTTTTTTCTTCGCCCCGCCCCAGCCGCAGATAGTGACCCAGTTCCAATTGCTGCGCGACGCGAATCAAATGGCGTTCGCTGACGAGATGCGCCCGCAACTTAGAAAGTTCGCCTTCTCGAAAATGCGGAAAGCGCTGAAAGAGTTCTTCGCTGGTCACCAGCGCCAGCACCGCATCGCCCAGAAACTCCAACTGCTCGTTGTCGCTGACGCTATACTTGCTGTCGCCCGTCTGTTGCGCTTCCTGTTCTCGCGCCTGCGAACTATGCGTAACCGCCTGTTCAATAACCGCCCGCCGCCGGAAATGGTAACCCAGCCCTTCTTCCAGCGCCGTAATTTCCCGTTCCTTCATGGCGAGCTTGGCCCGAACATCCGACGGTTTCGAATCTAGTTCTTTGGTGGAATCTGGCCGGGGGCCGCACCTACGTTGAGTTTGGTGAGCCGGTCCTTTTCGTCGCGAGCCGCCTTGCCCGCGCCCGAGTCTGGACGGTCCTTAGTCAACTCCACCGCCTGATCGGCGTATTTCAACGCCTCCGGAATCTTATTCTGCATATCGAGAGCAACCGCCAGGCGCAGGACCGCGATGGAGTCGACTTGCTGCGGGAAGGCGTCGATCGACTTCCGTAATTCGGTCTCGGCTTGCGGCCAGTTCTTGGCGTCGGATGAAAGCTTGCCCAGCACGGCATACGCCTCCGAGCGCAAAAATCCTTTGTACGATGCCAACTGCTCGGGCGGATACCCCGAGGCCGGAATGTCGGTGTCAACCGTCTCCAAGGATCGCTCGGCGTCCTTTCGAGCTTCGGCCAAGCGCTGATCCCGATCCAGATCGGTGTCGCGCGTCCGTTCGGCTAGCACCTGCGCCGCGCCGACTAGCGCTTCCGGATCATCAGGATCAATGGCCAGAACTTTCTTCGACATGTCCATCATCTTGTCCGCATTGTTGGCCGCCTGATAGCGCTGCATCGTGGTGCGATAGAGCAAGGGCCGCAACTCGCTCTCGGGATATTTCGCCGCGAAGTCGTCGGCCGCCTTTTCCAACGCTGCGGGATCGGTCAATGCGGCTGCCGCCTTGTAAGCGGTATATTCTTCCTGGCTGTTCACCTTCGGCGGCCTTTTTCCAGCCGGGGCTGCTTGTCCAGCAGGTTGCGCTTGGCCGGCCGGTTGTGCCGCCTGCCCGGCTGGCGAATTTTGCGTCGCGTTGCTCTGCGCGAAACTGGCGCCGCATATTCCGAGGACCGCGCCGCCCAGCACTACGCTCCACATCGCTGCTCGCTTCATGCCTTCTCCTCTAACTCCAATTTCCGATTTCACATCGACCGCGAATTCTGCAACCGTGCATTCTATCGTGACCGGCTGAAGGGCGGCAGCTTTTACCGAAGTCCTGGCTGAAAGCGTCGACGCCGGCGGCGGATAGCTTCACTGCGGCTTGGCCGGAGGTTCGTACGCTTGCTGCAGTCCGCGCTCGGCGGCCGCTTTCACTTCCGGCAGTTCTCCGCCGGAAGTTAATGCCGCGCGATATTCGTTCAGCGCCGCCTCGCGATCTTCTTTCATGTCCAGAATTCTTCCCAGATACACGTGAGACCAGGCCACGACCTTGGGATCTTTGGTTGCCTGAATGGCCTTTTGGAAGTTCTCCAGCGCGCCTTCCCGGTTTTTGTTGGCGACGGCCACTTGCGCGAGGATAAACAGCGCGCGTCCTTGGTCGCCAATTTTCCGGTCGAGCGCCTGCTGCGCCAAATCCTGCGCGCCCTTGGGATCGTTCGCGGCGAGCCGCTTTTCAGCGGTTACCAGAATCCTACGGTCCTCCATGCGCGACAGTTGCACCAACTCCGGCGAGGTGACATCGGCAAACTGCACTTCGTTCGCCGCTTTTTCTTGCGCCTTCACGTCAATGTTGTTGATCAAGTCCGAATACGCGCTGCGCAGTCCCGCCGGATCTTTTTCAAACGCCAGCAGTGCGGTATAGAAATAACGCGTCAGGATATAGCCTTGCTTGACCGCATCGTCCACGGCCTGCAAGCGCATGGCCTCGGCGGTTTGCTTGTTGCCGGTCGTCCGAATCTCAATGGCGCGCACCAGGCACTCCGTCACCAACAGCGAAATGTCGCGGCGGAAGCTCTCCTCCAGCGGCGCACGCCTTACCGACTGCAGCAACGGCTCAAGTCGCTTGATCGCAGCCACATGCTTATCGGCCATCGGATCGAGCAGGTAATGCAGGTACGTGTGCCGAATCTGCGGCATTTTCAGCGGATCGACCGAATTGGGATCCGGCGAGGGAAACAGCACCACGTAATAATCGGAACCGTAGTTGCGGGCATTGGCCTCGCTGGGATCGCCCATGAAATCCAGATAAATCGTGAACGAGCGCCCCAAATATCCGCCGGACTGCAGCTTCAGATAAATGTCGGTGTCGAACACCATCTTGGCCAGCGGTTCGTGATAGCGCTCGATAAGAGCGGCGTAGTTGGCGCGATGCCGCTCCCAGATGGAATGCAGTCCGGCCTTCTCGTAAAAATCTTCCAACTGCGCGCCGAAGCCGGCGATGGGGCCCGCATCCGGAGGCAAGTCCTCTTCCTTCACGCGCGGCAGAAAATGCGGAGGACCCGACAGGTAGAGCGCCAGCGATATGTACTGCGAAAGGTCGTGCTGCGGATCTCTTGCCTGATGCGCCAAATACCATTCGCACATGGTATTGGTAACGGTCTGGGCGTCAGCCGAGTTGCGCAGATTTCGCTCCACCTCGGCGCGGATGTTAAGCCGCTGCTTGTCGGATATATTGAGGTCGACGTTATAACCGCAGGTATTCATCGCAGTCAGCGCGGCGAACAAAGTCTCGTTCGTATCGAGCGTGATGCGATTGTTCTCCGCAGTCGCACAACAGGCCGACAGCAGCGCAAAAAAGGCCGCGACGGCAAGGCAGCGCACTACACCTCGAAAACCATAATTCAGCAAACGACTCAGGAATCCCTCCCGCAGGCTGGCTCAGAATTGGCGGAGAACTCTCTCAAGTTTAAGGGCTTGGCAGCAGAGGGTCAAACCGCGGAAGGGGGGACGCAATGATTTCGAGCTGCTAACGAGGTGCTCGGGCCACGTGGGTTCACGGAGCCTCAATACTGCTGTAGGTGTTTTTCAACGCTGTTGTCGTTATTCCCACGTGCTTCACATCGAGCCCAACAGCTTGCGGAGTACGTTAACAAAGAGCGGATTTTCTTCCACTCGCGTTCCGCCGAAGCCGAGGACAAAGCCGGAACGCGACGGCGTGCCCGCGTAATACGGTGAAAGTTCGCGCCGGGAGTTCCGCTGGAGAAAGTGTCGCCCGGCTGGGTTCCCTTTCCGGAACTCTGGTCTTTGTACCGTCGGCGGCGTACTTTTGATTGCGGCGATAGCAATGCTCTTCAACCAAAAGACCTAACTGGCTGCCGCCGCCGGCGGGCGTGGTGATGACGCTGCTCACCATCTCTTTTTATTTTCCTATCTTCGTAAAAGCCTGGGGAACGCCGCTAGCTCTCGACGAACTCAATTACGTTGGAGAAACTTGGATTAAGGAAGCCGCGGACAATGATTTCTTCAACCACACTTTGGACAGCTTCCTCCAATTCGCCGTTTTTAGATGCTGTGGATTGCTTCTGGTTGTCGAGCAGGCAGGACGCGGTTGGTGCTCCAGTTACGCTGGTCACTCTTTAGGTCTACCCTGGAAGTAACGTCGCCTTTCGGCCTTGCCGCGCTCATAATGCTGCGATGGGCTTCAGTCAAAGCTTTTTCGGCTTTCTGCAAGCCGTGGCGATGGGATCGGTTGCGGTTTTTGTCGTGTTCCTCGTCATTGGCTTCAAGACGCCGCGCCGCTCGCCGGTTCTCCTCAACCGCCGACTGTCCCGCTAATTCGCCTACTGTTTGCCTCTTTCATGTCGGGCGTGAGATATTACTCTGCTCTTCGCTTGGCCACTGGGGACGAGTCAGAGCCGAGAATGAACTTCCCAAATGCGCCTGCTTCCTCGCGATCCCAAGTTCTTCGATCTTCTCGCTGATCTCTCCGGCCACCTCACCGAAGGGGCCAAACTGCTGCGTAGCATTCTGGCTGATCCGCACGACCTGGCCATGCGCGTCAGCCAGGTGCAGGCCATTGAGCACAAGGGAGACAAAGCGACTCACGCCATCATTACGAAGCTCAACCAGACATTCATCACCCCGTTCGACCGCGAGGATATCCACCGCTTGGCCTCTTCGCTCGACGATGTGCTCGACTTTGTGAATTCCGCGGCTCTGCGGCTGGTGATGTACAAAATCAGTTCACCTCCTCCGGTGTCCGCGGAGTTGGCTGGGATCATTGTGCTGCAGTGTGAAGGGCTCGCCACAGCCGTTTCGCTGTTAGAAAAAAACGGCGAGGTGATGGAGTATTGCGAAGAGGTCAACCGCCTGGAGGACATGGCGGATCATGTGAGCCGGCGGGCCATCGCTGATCTTTTCGAGAATGAAAAGGATCCAATTCACCTGATCAAGTTAAAGGAATTGTACGAAGTGCTGGAGTACGCAACTGACAAGGCAGAGGACGCCGCCAACGTGCTGGAAGCCATCGTCGTCAAGAGCACCTAGCCCCCAATTCGCGAGAAATTTCGCGACCCTAGACCGGAGAGACTTCCGTTGAACAGAGATGTGCTGCTGGTCCTGATCACCATCCTTGTCGCCCTGATCTTCGATTTCCTCAACGGATTTCATGACTCCGCCAACAGCATTGCGACGGTAGTTTCAACGCGGGTGCTCTCACCCAAACTCGCCGTGCTATGGGCCGCTACCTTCAACTTCCTGGCAGCATTTTTCCTGGGTACGGCCGTCGCCAAGACCATCGGCAAGGGGATGATCCGCCTCGAAGACGTGGATCAATATGTCGTCATGGCGGCGCTATTCGGGGCCATTGTCTGGGATCTACTGACCTGGTTGTGGGGACTTCCAACATCTTCTTCCCATGCCCTGATCGGCGGCTATGCTGGAGCAGCCATGATGCACTCCGCCATTCACAACGGGGCGGCGACTATGTTCGCAGTCATCATTCCCGAGGGCTGGTACAAGACACTCATCTTTATCGTGGTTGCGCCTGTCATGGGCATGGTGCTCAGTCTGATTTTCATGGTCGCCGCCCACTGGATCCTGCAGCATAAGCCGCCGCAACTCGTCGACAAATGGTTCCGCAAGCTGCAACTACTATCGGCTGCTGCGTATAGCCTCGGCCATGGCGGCAACGACGCGCAGAAGACCATGGGCATTGTTGCCGGCGCGCTCTACACTGCCGGTTTCATGAGCAAGTCTGACATGCTGGCGAATTGGGGACACTTTCATTGGCCGATTATCCTGGCGGCCCATGCAGCCATTGCAGCGGGAACTTATTTCGGCGGATGGCGCATCGTTCATACCATGGGGCAGAAGATCACAAAGCTGAAGCCGCTCGGAGGTTTTTGCGCTGAGAGTGCCGGTGCCATCACTTTATTTGGAACGGCTTTGGCCGGCATCCCAGTGAGCACGACTCATACAATCACCGGCGCTATTGTCGGAGTAGGGGCTATTCATCGCTTGTCTGCCGTGCGCTGGGGCGTCGCTGGGCGCATCGTATGGGCGTGGATTCTTACGATTCCGGCTTCCGCTATCGTAGCCGCGGGGACTTTCCTGCTCATGCACTACATTCATCCGCAGGGCTAGCATTCGCATTGTCCTAATAAAAACCGATCACCTAGGCGCGGACGCATTCGTCCGCCCTGCGAGCGAAGCGAGCGCCTCCGGACGACTGCGTCCGGGGCTACGCGATCTCTTTTGAGTTAAGACGTAGGAGTTTTAGCCGCCCCATAGAGTCCTGCGTCGCTTCCCAGCAAAGCGCGCGTGATGATCGTTTTCTTCCGTGTGTATGGCGCGATTTGCGCGGACGCTCCTTCTTTTTTGCTGTGAGGATCGTCAGGGGCCGTGGCGGCGTAAATTAACGAGCGGTCGCGAATTTCAGCGAACATCGACGGGGCGAAGGCGTCCCACGCGCTGACCACACCGCCGCCAATCACGAACATCTCGAGATTAATAATGTTGATGAGATCGGCCAGCAGCATGCCGAGCGCCACGCCGAAGCGTTGAAAGATGCGTTGCGCGTCTTCATTGCCCTGTAGGGCGAGATTGTAAATCGACCTGGCGCTGAACTCCGGATCGGCATTCGCCGCTTTGGCAAGCGCGGGCGCCTTGCCCGATTCAATTGCCTCGCGCGCCATGCGCACCACCGCAGTCGCAGAAGCATAGCGCTCGGCGCAACCATGGTTGCCACAGCCGCACGGAACTCCGTCGGGCTCGATAGTAACGTGGCCGAATTCGCCCGCCATGCCGTTCATGCCGTAAAAAATCTTTCCGTTCAGGATAATTGCGCCACCGATGCCGGTGCCCAAGGTAAGCATTGCCATGTTGTCGACGTCGCGGCCTGCGCCCATCCACTTTTCGCCCAGGGCCGCCATCTTGGCATCGTTGTCGAGGAAGACACGCGTGCCAGAGCCGAGACGCCGCTCGATCTCGTCGCGCACGGGATAATCGGACCAGCCAGGAAGGTTGGCAGACATGCGCATCATCCCGGTTTCCATGTCGATAATCCCAGGGACGCCGATGCCCGCCCCCACAAACCTGCCACTGCCGCGATATTGCTCGATGAGGCGGTGAATGGCGTCGCACATTTCGCCAATGACATGGTCGCGGCCCAAGGCGACCTTCACGCCCAGCGTAATTTTTTCAAGAAGTTCGCCGTCGGTGGTAACCGCCGCAACGCGCAGGTTGGTGCCGCCTAGATCGACGCCAATGGAAAAGTCAGGCATGGGCGAAAGATTACCAGAATTGGGCCGAAGCGGCCCATTGTCGATCGATGATTGCTGATTGTTGATTGCTAATTCAAAACATCCCTGGCAACATTTCGGCGCGTCCAATCAGCAATCAAAAATCATCAAACAACAATTTATTTCTGGCAGTTCGGGCAGTAATGGCTACTGCGCCCGGCGATCACGATTCGTTTGACCGGAGTCTTGCACACCAGACAGCCTTCCGCTTCGCGTCCGTAGACGCGGTGCTGTAGCTGGAAGGATCCTTCTTCGCCGTCGGAGTTCACATAGTCGGAGATGGAAGAGCCGCCGAGCGCAATTGCTTCTTTCAGAACTTCTTGAATAAAGAAATGCAGTTTGCGTAGTTGGTCGCGAGATATGCTGGCCGCGCGGCGGCGCGGACGGATGCCGGCGCGGAACAAAGATTCATCGGCATAGATATTGCCCACGCCGCGCAGGAGTTTCTGGTTCAGCAGAGCGCTCTTAATTGGCGTCTTGCGGCCGCGGAATAATTTTGCGAAGGCGTAGAATTCAATTTCGAGAGGTTCCGTACCTGTAGCGTCGAAGTCCCCAGCCTGCGCCACGCTCAAGCGGCCAAAGCGCCGGGGGTCGATAAACCGTAGTTCCCTGCCCGAGGAGAGCTTGAGGATGGCGTGAGTGTGCTTCTCGATTTCGGTCTCCGGAGGGCAAACCTGCATGCGGCCGGTCATGCCGAGGTGCACGATCCATTGAGCTCGTGTGGAGCGGGCGCTCCCGCCCGCCTTCGCGGTTAACATCGAAGTCTTCGAGACAGTCCCCTTCTTTCGAACCGGTCTTCGGCTTTTCGCGGGCGAGGGCGCCCGCTCCAAACGATCCAGATCAAAGACGATGTGCTTGCCCATTCGCCGCACCGCGGCGATGCGGCTGTGTTCGAGCGTCGCAGCAATTTGCGAGGCGGAAGATTTCAGCGGCTCTTTTTTCTGGCCGAGCCAGACCGATTCGATTACTTCTCCCGTAACGCGTTTCGCCAGGCCGCGCGCTATGGTTTCTACTTCGGGAAGTTCGGGCATGAGATTAGAAACAAAAATCAATCACCACGAAGGGCACGACGGTTCACGAAGGAAAATCCAAACACTCCGTAATCTTAGCCATGCTTTTTCTTTAAGAAAGTTCCTTGCTGCAACTCTTCGAATGCCTGCTGCAACTGCTGCTGCGTGTTCATGACGATTGGGCCGTACCACGCGACTGGCTCTTCCAGTGGTTTGCCCGAGACTAACAGGAAGCGGATGCCATCTTCGCCGGCCTGCACTTCGACTTCATCTCCGCGATCGAAAACAACGAGCGAGCGATTCTCGGCGTCGGCGGGAGGCTTCGTGTCGGCCCATCCCACGCTCTCGGTGGGCACGGCGAGCGGTCCAGAGGCATTGCAGAATTTGCCGTCGCCTGCAAAGACGTAGGCAAAAGCGTGGCGCGTGGTTTCGACGGGCAGAGTTTTTCTTTTTCCTGGCGGCACCGACACGTCAAGATAGATTGGATCGGCCGCGACGCCTTCGACCGGGCCCGATTTGCCCCAGAAAGTTCCGCACACAATGCGCACATGCGTGCCGTCATCGTCGGTGACTTGCGGAATTTCACCAGTCTTCACTTCCTGGTAACGCGGCGTGGTCATCTTCAACGCCGACGGCAAGTTCGCCCACAGCTGAAAGCCATGCATGCGGCCGGTGGCATCGCCCTTCGGCATTTCCTGATGAATGATGCCACTTCCGGCAGTCATCCACTGCACATCGCCGGCAGCAATCGCGCCGTGGTTCCCCATGCTGTCGCCATGTTCGACAGTGCCGGCAAGAACGTAGGTGATGGTCTCGATCCCGCGGTGAGGGTGCCATGGGAATCCGGCGAGATAGTCCTCGGGCACGTCGTTGCGGAAGTCGTCGAGCAGCAGAAAGGGATCGAAATCGTGCGTGTTGCCGAATCCAAAGGCGCGGCGCAAATGCACACCGGCACCTTCCAGCGTGGGTTTCGATTTAATGAGTCGCTTCACCGGGCGGATAGACATAAGAGATCCTCAAAGGTTTGTGCTTTTGATGCGGCGACATGGCGATTGGACGCAGGTCAATCAGAATCATCGCCAAACGGCTGCAGAACTCCCCATTAAAAAATAATAATGACTAGGTCTATGTCAGAGGTACAGGTCCTGCTGTGATGCATTCCAACCTCGTCTGTGCCCCTTCGTGATCTGTCTTGGCTGCGTAATTCGCCCCAAACTTGACAGTGCCGCACTTCCGAGCAGAGCAGCCATGTAACGGTGAAAATCGGCGCTGCGGCTTTCGATCCCCCTCCGCGTAGCTCTCGCGCGGTACATGAGGTTGTGCTGTGAAAAGCTCCTTCCCCTGTTGGAGCGAAATCGCGTGCGGATTTCGCTTGTTGGTTTTCTTTTCTGCAATTCTTCTCCTAACTTCCACTGCGTTCGCTGGCAGCGGACAGATTACGCCCAATCCTTCAACCGTCAACTTTGGCAGTGTTGCCGTCGGCACCGCCAAAACGCAAGCAATCATACTGACAAATTCTGGCGGAACGAAGGTGAGTATCACGCAAACCTCGGTGTCCGGAACGGGTTTCACCATTAGTGGTTTGACCTATCCGCTAACCCTTGCAGGTGGGCAAAGCGTAACCGGGAAGGTGACGTTTACTCCGCAGTCTTCCGGCACCGACAGCAGCATGGCTTCGATTTCGTATAGCGCCCTGACTGGCAAAGGACACAATCTCAGCCCCTCCGGCACGGTTACTTTGCCCCTGTCAGGTACCGGGATGATGTCTGGCCAGCTAACGCCATCGCCCTCCAGTCTCGCCTTTGGCAATGTTCAAGTGGGCAGTTCGCAGACTATGACGGAAACGCTCACCAACTCGGAGGCATCCAGCGTCACGATTTCCGCAGCGAGCGCTACCGCCGGCTTCACCGCCGGCGGTTTGAGCTTGCCGGTCACTGTGAGCTCGGGCCAAAGCGTAAGCTTCAGCATCACTTTTGCGCCTACATCGGGTAACACGTTTAGCGGTAACCTGGCCGTAACGTCGAATGCGTCCAACTTTGCGCTGAGTGTGCCCCTCGCCGGAACGGGAGTGACGCCAGGCCAGCTTGCGGCGAGCCCTACGAGCCTTAGTTTTGGAAATGTGACCACCGGAGGCAGTTCAAGCCTTTCGGAGAAGCTGACGAATGCGGGCGGGTCGCCGCTCACAATTTCGCAGATCACTCCCAGCGGAGCCGGCTTCAGTCTTACCGGAATTACTCTTCCAGTCACGCTGGCAGCGGCCCAGAGCGTGACCTTCAATGCTTCGTTTGCGCCGCAAACCGCGGGTAGCGTAACGGGAAGTCTCGCGATCGGCTCCAACGGGTCGAACCCCAGCCTCTCGGTTGCATTATCTGGAACGGGGGCCAGCGCCGGCCAGATCACGGCCAGTCCCGCCAGCCTTAGCTTCGGAAACGTCACGACCGGCAGCAATTCCACGCTGGCGGAAAAGCTGACAAACTCGGGCGGGTCGGCTGTGACAATCTCTCAAATCAGTGCGAGCGGAACCGGCTTCAGCTTCAGCGGAATCACGCTGCCAGTCACGCTGTCCGCGAATCAGAGCGTGACCTTCAACGCATCGTTTGCGCCGCAAACTGCGGGCAGCGCGAGCGGCAGTCTTGTAGTCAGCTCTAATGGCTCCAATCCGTCTATTTCTGTGGCCGCTACTGGAACGGGCACATCGCCGGGCCAACTTGCGATCTCACCTTCTACCGTCAATTTTGGCAGCGTGACCGTGGGAACGACCCAAAATCAAACGGGCACACTCACCGCAACCAACTCCTCTGTGACGGTGTCGTCGCTGGGCGTGAGCGGATCTCAGTTTTCCGTGAGCGGCCTCAGTCTGCCGGTGACGATTGCAGCGGGAGTCAGTGTTGCGTTTCAACTGACATTCGCGCCGCAGACTTCCGGTTCCGCATCCGCGAACATCTCCTTTACGAGCAATGCCGCCACTTCTCCCTCGGTGGAGGTCGTCAGCGGTTCCGGGGTCATGCCGCAGCACAGCGTGAATCTTGGGTGGAATACGAGCACGTCGAGCGGTGTGGTTGGCTACAACATCTATCGCGGAACGGTATCGGGCGGGCCTTATACTCGCATCAATCCAGCGTTGGATGCGGCTCCGTATGACACCGACGGTACGGTGGTTGGCGGCCAGACATATTACTACGTGGTGACGGCAGTGGATTCCTCGGGAGCGGAGAGCGCCTATTCAAACCAGACGCAGGCGGTGGTCCCTTCTCCGTAGGCGACTGCTCTTGAAAATGAGAGAACGGCGGAGGTGAATTGCAATCGGCAACCGAGGCGGGCAACACTGACCTATCCTGCCGCGCTCCGCCGCCTGACTAGTCTTTAAGAGGCACCACCGCGCTGCCATCGCGGCACAGGGTAGCGACTCTCTGCAGGTCGCCATTGGCGCGCGGGACGGTCATCACCGGACCGTAGCAGTAAACGGCGTGGCCGGACGCGGCAAAGAACCAGCGTCCGCCCTTGGCATGTTTTGCAATTTGGCTGAAGGGTTGCCGCAGAGGCTTTTGCGGCGACCACGGAGTGACGGGCAGACTGAACAACAAGGCTAGGGTCAGAACCTTCATTGCTTCCTGCTTGATTCCCACAGATTTTACTTCTACGACTTACTCCAGAACCAGGAGCTTCAATGTTCAGTATTCAAAGCCTGCAGCGCTTCTGCACTGCTCGCCACTTCAAAATCGTTAAGCTAGATGGCGACCAAGGTGCGGACGTCATCGACTAGATCTGATGCTGGTTTTGATGGCATCCGGACTTGCGGTTTCTGCTTGGATGCCTCCTTCTGCGTGCCCTGTTGCGGTGCGGCTTGCGGTCCTGCCTGGGAAGACGGGGCCTGTCTGCTGGGTACCTGGGTTGACGGGTACTGGGATGACGGATGTTGGGTTGACGGATTCTGCATTGCCGGGGCTTGGGTCCGAACCGCCGGCAGCGGGGAACTCTCTTGTTGGGCTTTCTTTACCGCTGACAGTTCCTGGCTGTCACGGAACAGGTCTCGAATCAGTGATCGCTGCGACTCGATGGTCCGCCCCTGCTCCACAATAAGCATCGTCATGAGCCCGTAAGAGACCAGGAACAGCACGGTCAACAGCGGCAACCAGCTCTGCTTTTTGGAAGTGGGAGGAGTGTCGATTCCCGGCATGGATGAAGATGAAATAGATACGACTTGGTTCCCCGATAGATTCGTCAAATGGCACCCCGGTCTTCAGCCCGGTCTCCTGGGCACACTGTCCGGTGCATCCCAGAAGCCAACTTCGCGAGCTCTGCTAAGAGCATGATGCTAAGTCGCTTAACTCGGTCCAAGTAATTTGACGCCGATCTCCCATGTGCAACTCGATGCACATTAGAGCAAGCAATCTTGGCCGCAAGCGCCATTGCCTGGACTTAGTTAAGGCACCGCGTTAAGGCACCGCAAAAACGAGGAGTGAACGGAAGGACGGCGGGTAACTCCGGTTACTGCGGTTACTTTTCTGAAGTGCAGGAACCCTCTAACATCGGTTCATTAGAAGTGGCAATAAACTCCTCTATCTCAGGGAAAGACATCATGCAGCTGCGCTTCGTTCTGGCACTGTTTCTCGTGTTCACGTACGGTTTTGGACCAGCAGCAATCGCCCAAACCGAGCAAACTTCCACTGAAAATGGCCGCAAAGTCCTGCGAAAGTTGACTCCCGAGTATCCGCCTCTCGCCAGAAAAATGAATCTTGGAGGCACAGTCAGAGTAGTTGCAGTGGTCGCACCCGACGGCGACGTAAAGGCAGTCGAACCCAAGGGCGGCAGCCCCATCTTGCTCAAGGCGGCGGAAGATGCCGTGGCGAAATGGAAATTCGTCTCCGGCGGAGAATCTCGAGAAGTGATCGAAGTTCGCTTCGCGCCGTAGGAAGTCGAGCCGTTGCGGGCTACTTTCCCAGCACCAGCTTGGCAATGGTCGCCAACTGCATGTTGGACGTGCCCTCGTAGATTTTGCCGATCTTGGCATCGCGCCAATACTTCTCCACGGGATAGTCTTTGGTGAAGCCATATCCGCCATAGATTTCGATAGCGAGCGACGTCACACGCTCGGCCACCTGCGAGGCGAAAAGTTTGGTCATCGCAGCTTCCTTCACGAAGTTCACGCCTGCGTCCTTCATGCGCGCGCAGTTGTAGACCATCAGGCGGGCAGCTTCAATCTCAGTAGCCATTTGCGCGATCTGAAACTGAATTCCTTGAAATTCCGAAATCGCCTTGCCAAATTGCTTGCGCTCCACGGCGTACTTGCAGGCGAATTCCCAAGCGCCGCGGGCCAACCCGATCATCTGTGCGCCAATGCCGATGCGCCCTTCGTTCAACGTTTCAATGGCGATCTTGTAGCCCTTGCCGGGCTCGCCTAGCACGTTTTCCTTGGGCACGCGGCAGTCTTCCAGAATCAACTCGCAGGTCGACGACGCCCGAATGCCCAGCTTGTCTTCCTTCTTGCCGACGGTGAATCCAGGAAAGTTTCTCTCGATTAGGAAGGCTGTTATGCCTTTGTATCCCACGCTGGGATCGAGCGTCGCGAACAGGACGAATAGACCCGCCTCTTTGCCGTTCGTGATCCACAACTTGCGGCCGTTGAGCACGTACTCGCTGGCTGTCAGCTGAGCACGAGTCTGCAACGCAAATGCATCCGAGCCCGATCCTGCCTCGCTGAGGGCATAGGCACCGACAATCTCGGCGGCCATCTTCGGCAGATACCGTTTCTTCTGCTCTTCGCTGCCCCAGCGCAGCAGCGCATTGTTCACCAGCGTGTTCTGCACGTCGACAATCACTCCGGAGGAAGCGTCCACGCGAGAAAGTTCCTCGACCGCCAGAATCGCTTCAAAAAACTTGGCTCCGCCTCCACCATATTGTTCGGGAATCTCAATGCCCATCAGTCCTAGCTGGAAGAAATCGTGAATCAGATCTTTCTCGAAAACTGCTTTCTCGTCCATCTCCTTCACCAGCGGACGAATCTTCTCATCGGCAAACTGCCGAATGTTGTCGCGAAAAAGAATTTCGTCTTCGGTCAGAGCGGTCAGCGGGGCGGGGGCGGCGGCCTGCAGCGTGGTTTCGGGCATGAGAACACCTTCAATCGGTCAAGATGGCAAACCGGTAATTTTAGCACCTGCTGCGGAGCCCGAGGCGAACGTGGGAAGCGGCCGAGAAAGGGTTCCCTTTGTGATACTTTGTGTCCTTCGTGGTGAAGGTTTTGAAGTTGCGGCGGGCTCAGATCGAGCGCGGGCGGGAGTGAACCAGTTTGAGCGTATCGGCCTGCAGGATGCGCTTGATCTGGCTGCGAGCATGTACCGACCACGGGCCAGCTGTGTCGAGCTTGACGTAGGCCTGCCAGTGTTTAAGCGCCTTGCGTGGTTCACGGACCTTTTCATAGGCCAGTGCGAGATTGTAGTGCGCATCGGCGTAGGTGGGCGCTAGTTGCAGCGCGGTCTTGTAGGTCGAAATAGCTTCGTGCACGCGGCCGGTCTCGTCGAGCACATTGCCCAGATCGAAGTAAGCCAGCGAGTACCGCGGATCGGATTCGATGGCCTTGCGGTAGTGCTTCTCCGCGGAGGAGAAATCCTGACGGTTGTAATAGAGCGTGCCCAGATTGATGTGCGCGGCGGCGTGCGCCGGATCGATCGCAAGCACCTGATGGTACGCAGAGATCGCTTCAGCCTGGGTGTCGGGATTTTCTTCCAGCGCGATGCCGCGCGCAAACCATCCCGCGACTTCGTTCTCCCGCGGAGTGGGTTCGGACTTCGGCACCGGCGTGCTGATCACGACTTTTTCGCGCTCGGAAAAATCCATCAAGAATTGTCCGGCGATCGGCTCCAGCAGTTTGCCTTCGTGGCGGAACGCGACCCGATGCTTTGCCGTGGACCACGCCCCAGCTTCGAGCAGCGGCTTCTCCACTCCGGAGGCCTGCTTGCGCATGGCATCGAGCGACTGGCGAATGACGGCCGGACGCACGCTCATGGCGCACAAATCACGAACTTTCTTGATTTCCAGCAGATCGGAAAAAGAATACGCTTCGGCGGACGGTACCAGGCCAACCCGCTCCCAGTTGATCAACTGGCGCGGTGTTATGTGAAGAATTCTCAGTAAATCGGCTCGACTGTACACTCAACCGCCTGCAACAACGCTAGCCGCCATTATCTGCAAAGTGATGCAGAAAACGCAACTGCAAATGCTGTGAAACGCTGTGGAGAACCTGGTTGATTTACATGCAACGAGAATGGTGCAGTTCGTTTTCGTTTTCGAGTGTGGCGCCGGCACTGCACGTGTGGCGCGGGCACTCCTGCCCGCGTTTTGCTCGGCGTATTAAAAACCTCGCGGGCAAGAGTGCCCGCGCCACACGATCTAAACCGCCACGGCCGCCTTCTGATATTCCTCATAGGAGCCTTTGAAATCGGTAATCTTGTGATCGCTCTCGAAGTGCCAGATGCGAGTCGCCACCTCGTCAATCAAATCGTGATCGTGAGTAACCAGAAAAACCGTCCCCTGGTAGCGCTGCAAGGCAATATTCAAGGCGTTAATCGATTCGAGATCGAGGTGGTTCGTGGGCTCGTCGAGAACCAGAACGTTCGGCTTCTGCAACATCAGCTTACAGAAGAGCATTCGCGCAGCCTCGCCGCCGGAGAGAACGCTGGTCGACTTCGTGGCCTCGTCGCGAGCAAACAGCATCTGGCCCAGAATCCCACGCAGTTCCTCAGTGACCGCCGCGCCGTCCCACTGATGCAGCCACTCCAGCGCGGTCATGCCGCCCTCGATCAGGCTGCGATGGTCTTGCGCGAAATAGCCAATCGAAGCCTCGTGTCCCCAAATCACTTTGCCTGAGTCGATGAAAGGCCCATCGTAGCCGCTGGTCTTGCGCAGTTCGGCGTCGGGCGTAGTCGGGGAATTCGCCAGCAGCGCGTTCAGCAGAGTGGTTTTGCCGGCGCCGTTGCGGCCCATGAGCGCGATCTTTTCGCCGCGGATGATGCTGGCGGTGAAGTTCTTAATGACCTGTTTCTCGCCATAGGCCTTGCCCAAGTGCTCCACTTCCAGAATGTGCTTGCCCGACGGCCGCTTCTGATCAAACTTGATGTAGGGGCGCTGAATGTTGGACTTGGCGAGTTCCGTGACCTGCAGACGTTCGACTTCCTTGCGGCGGGATTGCACCTGGCTCGATCGCGTGCCCGCCGCGAAACGCGCAATGAATTCGTTCAACTGCGAAATCTTCTTTTCGCGCTGCGCATTCTGCGACTCGATTTGCGAACGCACCTGCGTCTTGGCCACAACCATGTCGTCGTAGCTTCCGGTGTAGGTGATGATGGTTTCGTAGTCGATGTCGGCGATGTGTGTGCAAATGCTGTTCAGGAAATGCCGGTCGTGCGAGATCGCAATCACGATTCCGTCATACGAATTCAGAAATCCTTGCAGCCAGTGGATCGAATCCAAGTCAAGGTGGTTCGTGGGTTCGTCGAGCAGCAGCGCCTGCGGATGCCCGAACAGCGCCTGCGCCAGCAGCACGCGAACTTTTTGTCCGCCCTGCAGTTCGCTCATCTTGCGCGCGTGCAACTCGTCGGGAATATCGAGCCCCTGCAGAAGAATGGCGGCATCGCTCTCGGCGGTGTAGCCGTCTTCTTCGCCGACAATTCCTTCGAGCTCGCCGAGCTTCATGCCGTCGGCGTCGGTGATTTCCGGCTTCTCGTAGATAGCGTCGCGCTCCTGCATGGCCGCCCACAGCCGCTTGTTGCCCATGATGACGGTGTCGATTGCGGAGTACGCATCGAAGGCGAACTGGTCCTGGCTCAGCACGCCGAGCTTGCGCGGGCGGACCACAGTTCCCTTTTGCGGATCGAGCTCGCCGCTCAACAGTTTCATGAACGTGGATTTGCCCGCGCCGTTGGGCCCGGTCAGGCCGTAGCGTTTGCCCGGCGTGAACGCCGTGGAGACTTCATCGAACAGAATTTTGGCGCCGTAGCGCATGGAGACATTGCTGACTGAAAGCATTTTCTTTGTAACTTCTTCAGGACCTGCGAGGAATTCCGCCAAGACGGTGCGCAGCTGGAGTTAATAGAATATCACGCCGCGTCTTCGGCTCGCGCCAAAAGCCACGATCTTTACCACAAAGGACACGAAGTCACACGAAGGAAAAGCCTAAAAAAGAATTCCTTCGTGTCCTTCGTGGTTAATGCCTTTGCGCTTCCGCTTGAGAAGCGGCCGCCGTCAGATTGCTTCCGGAACCTTCCCTTAGTTGCGTTGTCCTGTGCTCGCCTCCACCAACTGCTGCACCGGTCCGACCACCATCAGTGTCATGTCGGCCTGACGGGTCTTGGCCTGATCGAGCACTGCGCTCTGCTGCACCTTCCACGAATCCGGCGCAGTCTGCCCCTTGTCGAGATAGTCGAGAGCTTGCAGGCCAGTCGCCCCGAGCGCCGACAAGCTTTGAGATAACGGCACATCTTCCTGCAGCAGCGCCGACTGCGCCAGCACAGGATGCAGCCGCGCATCGTTGTCCCGCCAGGTTGTCAGGTAGCTGCGAATTTGCGCTTCGGCTGCCAGGTCTTTGTATCCACTTTGCGCAA
>DATBEI010000063.1:0-34764 GCA_036269595.1 Candidatus Sulfotelmatobacter sp. | reverse complement strand
AAGCAAATTCGCGGGACGCCGTATTTGTCGGCCTGCCGCCAGACTTTTTCCGACTGCGGCTGCACGCCGTGAACCGCGTCAAACACCGCGACCGCGCCGTCGAGCACGCGCAGCGAACGTTCCACTTCCGCCGTGAAATCGACGTGGCCCGGAGTATCGATAATGTTGATACGAATGTCGCGCCAGGTGCAGGTCGTTGCCGCGGACGTAATCGTAATGCCGCGCTCCTGCTCCTGCTCCATCCAGTCCATGGTCGCAGTGCCTTCGTGCACCTCTCCGATGCGGTGCGTCCGTCCCGTATAAAACAGGATGCGCTCCGTCGTAGTGGTCTTGCCGGCATCGATGTGCGCCATGATGCCGATGTTTCTGCAACGCTCTAATGGAACTGTTCTGGGCACGACTCTTATCTGCTCTTTCTGGGCTCCGAAAATAGCTATTAGCTCTTAGCCGTTAGCTTTTAGCAAACCTCTTGTCATCCCGAGCGGCGATCTTTGCCGCGAAGGATCTATGCAACTTCTTACCAGCGGTAATGCGCGAAGGCCTTATTGGCTTCCGCCATGCGGTGAACATCTTCCTTCTTCTTGATGGCTGCGCCCTTACCAGCGGCGGCGTCCAGCAATTCGTTGGTCAACTTATCGACCATTCCTTTTTCGCCGCGAGCTCGCGCGTAGGTAATCAGCCAGCGAATCCCGAGCGATGTGCGGCGGTCGGCATTTACTTCGACCGGAACCTGATAGTTCGCGCCACCAACGCGGCGGGTCTTCACTTCGAGCAGGGGCTTGGCATTCTCAACGGCCTTCTTGAAGAGCTTCAACGCTTCGTCGCCGCCCTTCTCCTGCACCTTCGACAAGGCTTCATAGAAGATGCCTTCGGCGGTCGAGCGCTTGCCCTGCCACATCATCGAGTTAATAAACTTCGTCACCAGATCCGACTGATACACTGCATCCGCCGGAACGGTCCGCTTGGCGATATGTCCTTTACGAGGCATTCAGCTTCTAGCTCCTAGCTCATAGCTTCTAGCTTGAGCTTACTGGCCACCGATCACCGATCACTGGCCACTGTTTCTTTAGCCCTTCTTGGACCGCTTGGCGCCGTACTTCGAGCGTCCTTGCATGCGACCGGCGACGCCCACTGCGTCCAGCGTTCCGCGAATCACGTGATAGCGCACGCCCGGCAGATCTTTTACGCGGCCTCCGCGAATAAGCACGATCGAGTGCTCCTGCAGATTGTGGCCAACGCCGGGAATGTACGTCGTCACTTCAATTCCGTTGGTCAGGCGCACGCGCGCCACTTTGCGCAACGCCGAGTTGGGCTTCTTGGGCGTCTGCGTATATACGCGGGTACAAACGCCGCGCTTCTGCGGACATCCCTGCAATGCAGGGCTCGCCGTCTTGTAACGGGGCCGCTTACGACCCTGAGCCACCAACTGGTTGAACGTAGGCACTCTTCGCCACTCCTTAGCCGCGCAGCAGCCTGCTTTCGCACAGGCAGCGCCCAGCTGAATTCTGCTGTTTCTGACGCGCATCCGTGGGCATGGCCGCATTACCGCCGACCATTACTTCTCACCGCAAAATGCCGGAGAGATTCTGGATTCCCTTAGACTTTCGCTGCCGACGGTGGCGCCCGGCCAAACTCCGGGGGCACTCCGTTTCGTCAGCCTTGCCCTGCATATCCTTCCGCAATGGGCGAAAGGCACCGCAGGAACGTTTCAGCGAGGAAACTTTCCGAACCGGGACTTCATTCGGAAACGCATTTCTCTAAAGCTCAACCGCGACTCTTTGCGCAATCGCAAAAACTCGCAGCACACAACAAGCCTGAATGTACTCGCGGAACCAAACTACTATAGCAAGTGCGTCCAAACATCGTCAACCTGTGTTTTTGCATCCCAGTATGACGGAGCTAGAACGCAAGGCGAACCACGGTTGCGCGAGTGGAGCAGTTTGCATTCGCGCAAGAGATCCTTCGCAAAAAGCGCTCAGGATCTCGTGCAGGAGGCTCCCAGGCGCAAAGATCGCGCGCTCAAGCCTCCTAAGCGCCTCAACTTGCTGATTCCGCCTCCAGCCTCTACACTACAAGTTTTCCAATTCATTCGACGGTTCGTTCTGCGTGATTCCGGAACGCAGCGCCAGAGCAATGTTTAACGAGGGGTGCATGGGCAGGTCGCATTCGAGGGTTTTGCGGTTGGCGGTTGCAATCCTTTCTTTATGGAGCATTGGCGGCTGTGGCAAGGGCACGAAAGCCGGGCCGCCACTTTTTCCCGGCCAAGTCACTCTGACGCCCGGCAGCTACGTTTCCATCGAGCTCGGCTCAACCTTTGGCTTCACCGCAACGGCGCGTACTTCCGCCGGAGTCAATCTCAACACTCCAATCACCTACACCTCCACCGACACGTCCGTGCTAAACGTGGCGCCGAACGGCGTCGCTTGTGCCGGGACGTGGAACGTGTCCTTCACCACGTGCACGCCCGCGGGCACCGGCGTTGCCAAGGTAACTGCCTCCGCCCTCGGACAGTCTAGCGTTCCTACCTACGTATTCGTGCATCCTCCTGTGGACAACGTCACCGTCACTGGATTTTTCTTGAATGGAATTCCGTCGCAGGAGCCCTGCCTATCGCAAGGTCAATCGATGACGCTTGAGGCGCACGCGTTCAGTCAAGGCTCGGATGTTACCTCCTCGGTTGGTCCGTTCAACTTCACGGCTCAATATTCGCCGGTAGTGAACATGGTCGGAGTCCTTAACACTTACTACAACTTTCCCACTAACCAGGTGACGGCAACCGCGGCGGCGCCTGGAATGACGCAGATATACGCTAGCGCCAGCGGAGTGACAAGTTCGGCGTTTGTCCAACCCCAATTTAAGAACGCACAGGGAGTCCAGTCTCCTGGGCTCGATTTTTTTGAGACGTGTCCTATTCAAACGATCAGTCTCGAAGTGGGTGCTGCGGGCAACCAGCAAACCAGCCAAACGACATTTCTCACCTCGAGTTCGTCGAGCGCGACGCAGACAGCTACTGCACTTCTCACCGACATCATGGGAATCAGTTCCCTGCCCAATACGAGTAATGGGCTTTTGATCACGAAAGTTCCGCTGACATGGAGCGCTTCGCAACCTGCAGTCGTGCATCCGGCGAGCAGTTGCCTGCAATCCTGCGCACTCTCAACCCCGCAGGCGGGCTCCGGATCTGTGACCGCTTCCTGCTCGCCGCCGACGTGCAACATCGGATATCCGCAGGTCCCCGCAACGCTTTCTACGCCGACGTTAATTAGTTCGTGCACAACATTTTTTCTATCGCAGCCTGGCATTCCGGCTACCTTCAGTTGTCAGCAACTGATACCGGTTCCCGTCTACGCCTCGCCGCTGGAGCCCGGGCCGCCCGTGCTGGGGAATGGCTCTATCTCTGGCTTAGTGACAGGAAACCCGACTGCACCAAACCTGTTGGCGAGCAGTATGGGCTGCGCTCATCTACCTCCGACCACTTGCACGACGAACATGTATAGCTTCGTTTCAGGGAAAGGCTCGGCCGGTGCTGGCACGCCGATGCCAACTTCGCCAAATTCGATCCTCTTCGATCTCGCAGGCGATAAAGCCTTTGTGGGTAGCGACTACGGAGCTTTGATTGTCAACCCCGCGAATTTTGGCACTAGCAACAGCCCATTCACTGGCCTGGGCACTGTGACGGGAACGGTGCTGGGCGTTTCCAGCAATGGAAACGCGGCGGTTTTCTCCGACACCCTGCATACCCCGAATCAGGTTTATGTGGTCAATGCGGCGAGCAGCAGCTCATTGTCGGCCAGCGCATTGTACATCCCGCAAGCCGTGACTGCCGCTTTCTCGCCCGACAGTCTGAAAACATTTATCGCCGGAAACGGCGGGACTTTTCTTTATATCTATTCCCCGCTACAAGCTTTGCAGGGACCCGGGCTGCAAGGACTCGGGTCGAATCCCCAGCTAAGTCTTTCCGGACCCGCCAATGCCATCGCCTTCTCTCCCAGCGGCGCGGTCGCTTTCGTCGCTGAGGCGGCGGCCAACGGAAGCCCCGCCAATCTCACCACTTTCAACACCTGCAATAATCAGATCGCGGCCGCGGCCGTGCCTTTGCCTCAGAATCCACTGTTTATGAAAGTATTGCCCGGCTTGCACCTGGAAGGGCGGGATTCATACGGAAACACCATCCCCGACGGGACACATGTTTTGGTGCTGGACGCGACCGGCTTCGACATCCTCACCTCCGTCATCTTTCCCCCCGCGGCCGGAACGTCGTGTCCGCAGACGCTCAACTTCATCAGCAACGATCCCGCTCGGCTGGCACAGCGCGTGGAATTGGGACACGGCACCATTCAACCACTGAACTTTTTTGTCTCGTCCGATGGCACGCAACTCTATGTGCCCGCGGTCGGCAGCGCCAGCATCCTGGTTTACGACTTCAGCGCGGGCACGGTGACCAGCGGTATTGAACTTATCGGAAACGCGACGCCGATCAGCGCCGACATTGGTGCGGATAACTATACGATTGTGGTCGCAGGCAGCGACGGCCTGCTCCATGAAGTCAGCACCGGCCTCGGGGGCAGCGACCAACAACAGGTCTCGTTCCCCAACCTACCCGATTACCTGAACGGTTTCTGCGCCATCACTACCCCGCAGAATCCTTGCAGCCTGAATCTGATTGCCGCCAGGCCATAAGCTGTGGCCAGTGATCAGTGGCTAGTGGTCAGCGACAACGCCGACATCCTGCCGGCTGTCATGAGGCTGCCTTGGCCTCGCACTGGTGCGCGGAGCAAGCGAAGTGGTTAGCCAAGATGGATCGAATTTCAAGGCGAAACGAGAGTAGCGAGCACCTACCACGACAAGAGGGAACGAGAACAAAGGCGATACGTGAGGTCGTTTAAAGATTGCTGATCAAGAAATCTTGCAGCCAGCGTTTTCAATCAACAATCAGAAACCATCAATCAGCAATTACTGAGGGCTTCCCGCAAGCTCTTTCCCCACACTATCTAGCACGCCATTAACGAAGTGCACTGACTCGGGACTGGAAAATTTGCGCGCAATCTCGAGAGCTTCATTAATCACCACCGCCCGCGGAGTTTCGGGATACGCCATCATCTCCGCTACCGCGGCTCGCAGCAGATTGCGATCCACCGCCGCCATGCGCTCCATCCGCCAATGCTCGGCATGCCGCTCAATCAAGCCGTCGATCTCAGCCACACGATCGGTCGCCACACGAAACAGATCGTCGGCAAATCCCCGAACCTCTGCGCTGGTGGACGCATGCTCTGTCCAAAACGTCCGCCGCACCTGCTCCGCATCCTGCTTGCCCAAGTCGGATTGGAACAGCATCTGCAGCGCCATTTCACGGGATTTGCGGCGAGTGCCCATAAGCAGTGGGTGAGTGTTCAGTGGCTACTGTTCAGTGACTAGTGGTCAGTTTACTGTAACGGAAGGATTATCTGCGCTTCCTGGACACTTTCTTGTTAGGTCGATGCGTGGCCTTGTCATTCCGAGCGGAGCGAGGAATCCGCTTTTCGCTGACAGCTGACAGCTGAGAGCTGATAGCTTTCGTCAGCGACGCCATCTCCACCGCCGCCAGCGCCGCCTCAAATCCCTTATTCCCCATCTTCAGGCCCGCCCGATCGATCGCCTGCTCCAGCGTATCGCAAGTCAACACGCCAAACGCATGCGGCACTCCAGTCTCTTGCGCCGATTGCCCAATCCCGCGCGTGACTTCATTGACGATTACGTCGTAGTGCGCGGTGTCACCGCGCAGCAGACACCCGATGCAGATGATCGCGTCGTATTTTTCGGTAAGCGCCAAAGTTCGTGCCGCAGAGGGAATCTCAAACGCGCCCGGCACACGTACGACGTCGATGTCCTTCTCGATGGCGCCGGTCCGTAGCAGTCCATCGCAAGCGCTGAGCAAAAGTCGCTCCGTTATAAACGCGTTGAACCGCGCCACCACAAGAGCGAATCGCTTCCCGCGTGCGTCCAGCTTCCCCTCTAAAGAAGGAAAATCCGGCGTAGGAGCAGATTCTACCTTCAATTTGGGGGTTTTATCCGTGATTCCTCTCCGTAACGACCTGCTATTCGTGTTCCCATGCACTGCCTTTTGTCATCCTGAGGCGGCGTGCTTTTGCCGCCGAAGGACCTATGCAGTTCGTCCGGTTCCGACTTGCTTCAAACAAGACGCATAGGACTTCGCTGCGCTCGGGATGACAATGTTGTGTAACGAAGTATCGTGGGCCTACTTCCCTTTAAACACCGGCGTCCGCTTCTCCAAAAAAGCGGCGGTTCCTTCTTTCTTATCTTCGGTCGCGCAGCACACGCCGAACAGTACTGCTTCGAGATAAAGTCCCTCTGCCAAAGTCATCTCCATCCCCTTGTTTACGGCCTCCATCGCATACTGCACGGCCAGCGGAGCGTTCGCAATAATCTTCGCCGCAATCGCCTCCGCCCGCGGAATCAACTCGCCCGGCGGCGTCACTTCATTCACCAGCCCAACGCGATATGCCTCTTGCGCCGTAATCATCTCGCCCGCCAGAACCATCTGCATGGCGACGCCTTTGCCCACCAGGCGCGGCAAGCGCTGCGTCCCCCCATATCCGGGAATGATTCCCAGCTTCACCTCCGGCTGCCCCAGCTTCGCGTTCTCGCTCGCTAGGCGCATGGTGCAAGCCATGGCAATCTCGCAGCCGCCTCCCAGTGTGAATCCGTTGAGGCAGGCAATCACCGGCTTGCCCAGATTTTCAATCAGGTTCAGAACATTCTGGCCGCGATGCGTATATTCTTTGCCCGACACCGCGTCATTCTTCGCCAGTTCGCCGATGTCGGCTCCGGCAATGAACGCCTTCTCGCCCGAGCCCGTAAAAATGATCACGCGAATATTTTTGTCGTTCTTGATATCGTGAAACGCCGCCCGCAACTCCTCCATGGTAGCCATGTTCAAGGCATTGAGCACCTTCGGCCGGTTAACGGTGACGTAAGCAATCGCGTTTTTCTTTTCGAGAAGAATGTTTTCGTAGTTCATAAATTCAAATCCTTGGCCACGGATTCACGCGGATTAATACGGATAAATCAAATGCGTTGGGCTCTGCGGAGTTCGCGACAATTTCTGCCAAGACGAGCCACATTTTTTCTCTATTACTGCAAGATCCGTGTGAATCCGTGGCGTCGTTACAGTTTCTGCGCCACCGGCTTCTCCGGGTTCGAGTAATCATAGAACCCGCGCCCCGACTTCCGCCCGTACCATCCTGCCATCACCATGCGCTTCAGCAGCGGAGGCGAAGCAAACCGACGCTCCTTGAATTCGTCATACATCACATGCGTGATGTAGTAAGTCGTATCCAGCCCGACAAAATCCAGCAGCGTGAACGGCCCCATGGGATACCCGCAGCCCAGCTTCATTGCGTTATCGATGTCTTCGATCGAACCTACGCCTTCTTCATACGCGCGGATCGCATCGAGCAAATACGGCACCAGCAGCCGGTTCACGATGAATCCCGTTTTGTCCGACGTGCGCACCGGAACTTTGCCCAGCTTCTTGCCAAACTCGTACGCCGTTTCGTAAACGTCGTCCGCAGTTGCGATCGTCCGCACCACCTCCACCAGTTTCATCAGTGGCACAGGATTAAAAAAGTGCAGCCCGATAAACCGCTCCGGCCGCTTTACCGAAGTCAACAACTCGGTCACGGAAATGGACGAAGTGTTCGAAGCAAAAATCGCTTCCTTCTTCACGACGCCATCGATCGAGGCATACATCTTCTTTTTTTCTTCCACGTTCTCAATGATGGCCTCGATCACAATGTCGCAATCCGCCAAGTCCGCTTTGTTGGTGGTGCCCTTCAGCCGCTCGCGAATTCCGTCTCGCTGGGCCGCCGTGATTCCTCCCTTTTCCACCGGCCGCTCAGAAAGCTTGGTCAAAGATTTTTCGATCCCGGCAAATCCCTTGTCGAGAAATCTCTCTTCAACCTCGAGCACAGTCACATCGAATCCCGCCATCGCGCAAACCTGCGCAATGCCCGAACCCATCAAGCCACAACCAAGCACCCCAACTTTCTTAATTTCCATAATTGCTTCCTCGAAAACGAACCAACTCCTTTGTCATCCTGAGCGAAGCGAAGGACCTATGCAATACTGCCGGCGCGAGAACTTGCAGAGATCCTTCGCTGGGCTCAGGCTGACAAACTTTTTAGAAATTCAGCAGCGTTTCCACAATCATTGCGATGCCCTGTCCGCCGCCAATGCACGCCGTCGCGAGCCCGTATTTTTTCTTGCGCCGCCGCAATTCGTAGAGCAGTGTGACCACCAGCCTCGTGCCCGTCGCGCCCAGCGGATGTCCCAGCGCAATCGCCCCGCCGTTCACGTTTACTTTTTCGCGATCCAGGCCCAACTCCTTCTCTACAGCCAGGTACTGCGCCGCGAAGGCTTCGTTCACTTCGATCAAATCCATATACTCCAGCGACATCCCTGCCTTCTGCAACGCAACTTTTGTTGCCGGCACCGGACCGCGTCCCATCAACTTGGGCTCCACGCCGGCGATCCCCCAACTCACGATGCGCCCCAGGGGCATCAGATTGCGCTTCCGGGCTTCCTCCATCGACATCACAACCACGGCTGCCGCGCCGTCTACAATGCCGCTGGCGTTTCCGGCCGTGACGGTCCCATTCTTGCCAAACGCCGGACGCAATTTTCCCAAGCCTTCCATCGTGGTCTGCGGACGCCGGTGATCATCTTCGCTTAGCGACTCTCCTGTCAGCTCACCTTTATGATTTCGCAGCGGAACCGGCACTAACTCTTCCTGAATTGTTCCCGCCTTGTAAGCATCGTCAGCACGCTTTTGCGATCGCAACGAAAATTCGTCCTGCATCTGGCGAGTGATTCCCTGCTCCGACCCATAGAGTTCGGCAGTGTTTGCCATGTACGAACCGCAATAGCTGTCGAGCAACGCCACCATTAACGAGTCTTCCAACTTTCCGCCCGGGGACAGCGTGAAGCCATCGCGCCCGCGAATTACAAACGGAGCCTGCGACATGGCCTCCATCCCGCCCGCCACGACTACCTTGGCCTCGTCCAATTGCACCAACTGCGCCGCGTTGACGATCGACTGCATGCCCGACCCACACAGGCGATTCACAGTAAGGGCCGGCACTTCAATCGGAATTCCGGCTCTCAATCCCACGTGGCGCGCGCCATACAGCGCATCTCCGGAAGTCTGCTGCGCGTTGCCAAACACCACGTGATCGACGTCTTTGGGATCGACACTCGCCCGCTCCATCGCGCCCTTGGCCGCGATCACGCCCAACTCCTGTGCCGTAAAGTCCTTCAATTTGCCGCAATAACGGCCAAAGGGCGTCCGCGCCCCACTCACAATGGCGATGTCACCTGGCTTTAGCATGATTATTCCCGCAGATCCCGCGCTCAGAGAGGATCGAAATCAGAAGTTTGACTGGTTAGTGTAGCAGCGGTGAATGAGATTTGACCACTAAGACTGCGTCTACCGACGTTCGTCAGAGCCTCGCGTAAGTCTCGCGGAACTCACACCTTCGGATTAAATGACCATGTCACGAGGCGCGAGTATTTTCTGTTGCAAAAATCAATTTTTTAAGTTACGCCACTGCCCCCGCGGCCAGCGCAGGTCCCAGCGCCACGGCTTTCCCCGGTCCTTGCGCCATAGCCTGCGCCAAGGCATGCTCGGCGCGGTTGATCACTTCGGTCACAACATCTACCGGATCGTATTCCGTGCGGATCACCGCCTCCGCCAGTCCAGCAGAAAACTGCGCTGCAGGACCCTTGCCCGAATCATCTTTCGCCGGGAACCGCACGTCGGCGATAATTTTGCGCAATTTCTCCACCGCGAGCAGTGCCTCTTTCTCCGCTGTCTCGCCTAACAGAATCGCAATCGTGGTGGTGTCATAGCGAAAGGCCAAATCGTTCGAACGAATGTTTGCCGCGAACAACTGTCCCGCCCGTTCCATCACCGCCTGGACTCCCGCCTCGCCATATTCCTTGATCATCGATCCGCTTTTGCCGAACTGCAGCAGCAGCACCGAAAGCGCCGACGCATTTTGAATGGCCCGCTTGCTCTCTGCCAGCAGCAAATCGATGTAGGAAGCGCGCTTCAGCAGTCCCGACTTTTCGTCAGTGACTGACAGGTTTTTTACCAGACGCCGTAAGCCCGCGTTGTTTAGCGCAATCACCATCTGCTCGGCCAGTGTCTTCAGCACAACCATGTCGGCCTGCTGCCAGGCGCGCGCGCGATTATGCATGAGCACCAGCATGCCCACGATTTCTTCGCCATCGCTAAGCGGAATCGCGAGCACCGAAGCCGCGCCCATGTCGGTCACAACTTTTCGCGCGGACTGCAGAGCTTCCGCTTTCGGCGCATTCTCAATCGCTAATGGGTCGTGTCCGTCCACCGCCTGATGCAGGCACCCAACCAACTCCGCAATCGCCGATGCGCCCGCCTTCTTAAAGCCCTCGGCGCACCACTCTTCCAGCGCGGTCGGAAACGATCCCGCCTTACCCATGGCGGCGATGCAGCGGCTCGCTTCCCAATGCGAGCCAATCTCTCTCACCGCCGTGCTTAACACCGCAGGCGCCGTGCCCTGGTGATAGAGCTTGCGAGAAATTTCCGCTACCCGCGTGAAGCTGCGCACATCGGTCGCCGCTTCTGGCGCCGCCCCCGCTGCTGCGGGAGTTGGGCCCGCGACCGCCGCGGCCTGAGGCAACGGCGCCGATCCCGCATAACGCGGAGTCACGCCCGCCGACAGATACAGCCGCTGCAGGTCCTCGTTCCGGTCCTCTTCGCGAGGAAACAGTTCCTGAATTCTTTGCAACCGTTCGACCGCTTTGTTGCGCATGCCGTACTGCACGAGAATTTCAGCCTGCAGCATCAAGTCCTGCAGCGTGGAAGCACCCAGATTCGACACTTCGGTCCGCACCGGTTCCTCAACAACCGTTCCAACGCTTGAAAATCTGGCGGCAATCGCCCGGAAGCGTGGTTCCTCAATCTTTCCTTTGAGCATCTCGAGCCGTTTCATGTGTCCGGGCTCGTAAGGATCGACGTCCGCCGCACGGTCTAAACACTCGGCGGCCCTATCGAACTCGTTCGTGCTGCAATAGAGATCGAACAACTTCAGCAGCGTCTGGCAGTAATCGCTCTCGCGATTGGCGGCGTTATAGAGCTCGCTCAGAAACTCAAGGATTTGGGGCGACGAGCGCCGCGTCGCAGTCAAGTCTTCCATGATCGCGATAAACTGGCGGCGCTCCCCGCGACGCCGCTGGAACTGTTCAAGCTTGCGCGCGAGGGCCACGGCGGCATCGTGCTGCTCGGCGTCCAGCAAACTTCCGATCAAACCGATCACCTGCTGCACTCGCGCTGGGTTCGTTTCAAAAAGCTGCCACACCAAAGGCTCGGCATCGGCAAAGCGCCCCGCCGCAATTAATGCATCGGTATAGGTTTCACGAAGCTCCGGAGTTACCTCACCGGACTTGGCTTGCGGTTCCAAAATAAAGATGGCCGCTCCCACCTGACCTTGCGTAAGTAAGCTCTTGCCATAGGCCAGCGCAATGACTTGGTCCGAAGCATCTTCCTGATATGCACGCTCGTACCACTGCGCGGTCGCACTGCCCTCGGACTCGGCCAGCGATGCGATCTTCTGATACGCCGCCGCTGCCGCTTTGCGATTCCCCAGTTCCGATGCAGTTTCCGCGGCGCGCAACAAATTGGCCTGCGTGGGTTCCAGTGCGACAATACGATCCAATATCTCGATCGCCTCTTTTTTCTTGCTGAGCTTCCCCAAATCAGAGAGGGCCGCTTCGTAGGTCGTGACTGCCAACTTTTTGTTGGAGCCTTCCAGGAGTTGTCCGAAGCGAAACTTCTGCTGCCAGGTCGGGCTGCCATGCCGGGCCAGCTTTTTGTAGGTCAAACTGGCGCGGGTCGCGTCGCTGGCCGCCACCTGGCGTTCAAACAGTTCGCCCAGAAGCCGCACCGCGTCGGCGTTGCGGTTCAGTGACAAGCACAAGTCCGCCGACAGTTGCCGCACCACATCGTTGTCCGCATCGTCGCGCAACACCAGCAAATATTCTTCCAAAGCGTCGGCGGTCTTGCCTTTTTGCAAAAGCTTCTCCGCGCGCTCCACGCGCTTCCCCAGTTCGGCTCGGTCCAGTCGTCTTGTGATCTCAGGCATGCGGATTCAGGCGGAATAAGTCCTGCTCCGATTCTAGGAGCCGCCCCCAAGCGCAGCAATGCGGTACCGTGCCCGGCCGATTACGAAGGTCACACGCCATTCAAAGCATTCCTTAATTCTTAGCTTGGCAATCCCGTCTTCGAAAGGTGCGGTGCAAATCTCTACGACGACACGAGTTATCACGACGGTACTTCAGCGAATGTCTCCAAATTCTTGGTAAATCTCTGCGTCCTTTGTGGTTGTGTTTTTCGTTTCCTGCCCCTAGGGCAAAAGCTCCAATTACAAATCGGAATCACCGTACTGGCAGGGCTGTAGGCAATTCTTCGCAGCAACCGCAAGCGGAGTCCGCGACTCCTACCCTGTGCCACTGGTCTCTAATTGGAGGATTTTTATGAAAAGAGTTCTTGTAACTCTGGGAGCCTTAGCGGCGCTGGGTCTTCCGGCGGCGGCTCAGTCGCAGTATCCGCAGCAAGATCCCCAGCAATACCCTCAGCAAGCTCCGCAGCAGTATCCGCAACAGCAGTATCCGCGGGCGTCTCCACAATATCCCGACCGCGGCTACGCACAGCAGGCGCCGCCGACCATGTCGCCCGACGATCAACGCGAATTCAACAAGGAATATGACAAATGGCAGTCGGCCAATTCACGTAACGATCGCAGCGACGTCGACAAGCATGCCCGCAAGATGGAAGACATCATGGCCCGCTATAACATCCCTCCCAACACCCCGTTCAACTCAATTGCGACCAACGGATATTCGCAGCAGCACGCTGACGTTCGCGATTTTCAGGGACGATTTTCGCCGGAGGATCAGAAGCATTTCGATAAGGCCTACGAGAAATGGCTGCACGCTCGCCGCAAGCACGATCGTGATGACATAGCGCACGACGAAGATCGCATGCAGCAAATTATGGCCCGTTACAATATTCCCCGCGACGTTCCTTATGACGCGCTCTCTTCTGGCGGACGCGGTTACTAGGAGCATGTAGGCGGAAATATTCTTCGCTAAAAATTGCAGCGGCGGATTCGGCATTTTACAGGCTGATCCGTCGCTGACTCTTTTTTTGCGTACTGCGAATGCTTGGGGGCCGACCTCACTTTCTGATAGTTTGCTCCATGCCTATGCTGTCTTCGCCGCCGCAAATTCACGAAGAAGGCCTGCGCCACCAGCTTTCCGCCGGACAAATGGCCATGGTCGCGGTCGGCGGATCTATTGGTACCGGCCTGCTACTCGGTTCCGGCGCCGCGATTGAGATCGCAGGTCCCGCCGCGATCCTCAGTTTTCTGATCGCCGCCTTCATCAACTTCACCGTCGCCATGGCCCTAGGCGAACTCGCGTGCGCTCATCCCGCCGCCGGAAGTTTTGGAGTCTACGGCGACCTCTATCTCAACTCCTTCGCAGGATTTATTGCCCGCGCCGGATATTGGATCGGCCTCGCCCTCGCCATCGGCGCCGAAATGGTTGCTGCCGCCACTTATATGTCCGCGTGGTTCCCCGGCGTTCGTTCCTATATTTGGATCGTGGTCTTTGCCGGCGTTCTGCTCGTCCTGAACTTTCGTAGCGTCGACTCCTACGGGCGCGTCGAGTTCTGGTTTTCGATGATCAAGCTCGCGACCATCACCATCTTCATCGTGATCGGCGCTGGTTTACTGCTCGGCGGACGCGTCACTCCGCAATACAACGCGCAAGGCGGATTCTTCCCCAAAGGCTTATGGTCGCCGTTCGTGGCAATGACCTTCGCCGTCTACAGTTTCGGAGGAGTCGAGATGGTCGCAGTCACCACCGGCGAATCGCGCTCGAGCAAAGAAACTCCGCGCGCCGTTTGGCTCACATTTCTAATCCTCACTTTCGCGTACGTCGGCGCCATCGTGATCTTGCTTGGCCTGATGCCTTGGAACCATGCCGGCGTCACCGAAAGCCCCTTCGTGACCACGTTTCGCACCGTGAGAATTCCGCATGCTTCGAGCGTGATGAACTTCGTGGTGTTGACTGCCGCGCTTTCCGGAGCCAACGCCACGCTCTACGTCGCCGCACGCATGATCTTCTCCCTGGCCCGAACCGGGTGGGCGCCGGACCGCCTTGGCCGCCTTAATTCCCAAGGCTCACCGCAGTACGCCGTCCTGCTGTCTTCCTTCGGAATCCTGTTCGCCCTCGCGCTGGTTCTATGGGCTCCGAAAAACGCTTTCCGCTACATCGTCGGCGCTGCCTTCACCGGGATGATTCTCTCTTGGCTGGTCTCTCTCGCCGCCCACATCAGTTTCCGCCGGCGCCGTACTCGCGCGGAACTCGCTGCGCTCCCGCTACGCTCTCCATTGGGAAAGTGGGGATCGATCGCCGGCTTCACCCTGGTCGCAGTCGTGCTGATCCAAACCTGGCTCTATCCACTCATGAATCTGTGGAGTGCCTTGGCGTGCCTGGGATTGCTGGTCGTGTCTTATGCAATCGCAAAAAGACGCCGCCAAGCTCGGCATGTTTCATGAACCTCTGAACTTGCCCTTGCACTCCCGCCACCTGGTGTGATCTTCGTCCTATCGCGTCGAACAGATCGCGACTATCATGTCGGCCATGAAAGCAGCCGTTTACACCAAAACAAAATCCGGCAAGATTTTTGAAATAACGGACCTCGAGCAGCCGACTCCGAAGCCCGATGAAGTCCTCCTGCGGGTTCAAGCCGCTTCGGTCAACCCGCTGGACTGGCGCATGAAGAGCCGCCGTCCCGGTGTGGACGTCGCAGGCGAGGTCGTATCGGTCGGACGTACAGTGACCGAGTTCAAGCCGGGCGAGGCCGTATTCGGCGTTTGCAGAGGGGCGCTTGCCGAATACGCGTCTGCCAGCGAATCCAAGTTGGTCGCAAAACCCGAGAACCTCAGTTTCGACCGCGCGGCCGCCATTCCTGTTGCAGGCCTTACGGCGTTGCAGGGGCTTCGCGATCACGGACGTCTGCAACCGCGTCAGAATGTCCTAATCAACGGTGCGGCAGGAGGAGTCGGCACCTTCGCTGTGCAGATCGCGAAGTCATTAGGAGCAACCGTGACTGGAGTTTGCAGCACCAGAAATGTTGAGCTGGTGCGCTCCCTCGGCGCCAGCCGAGTCATTGACTATACGCGCGAAGATTTCACGCAGGATAGCCAGCGTTACGATCTGATCCTCGATAATGCCGCGAATCGCTCGTTGTCCGACATGCGGCGGGTTCTAAGCCCAAATGGAAGGTGTGTCATGGCCGGAGCACCCAAGACTCTTTGGCCGGTGCTTACCCGACTCATTCAGGCATGGGCGCGATCGTCTTTCATGAAACAGAAATTCATGTTCTTCATTGCAAAGGTCAAGAAAAACGACCTGCTGACGCTCTGTGAGCTGATTGAAAATGGAAAGCTCACACCGGTCATCGACCAGAGCTACTCGCTGACGGAGGCCGCCAGCGCGCTCGCTTACCTGGAGCAGGGCCACGCCGCGGGAAAAGTCGTGATCACGGTCTCGTAAACGCAGGATCCGCCAAAAGCCTTGAGGGACAAGCAGCTAGACTTTTAAACGTTTGGCCTCGTAAGGTATTTGTGCCTGCCCTATCTGGCACCGCAAGGCGGGACTTACGGAAAATTATCCGCTCCCTCCAGTTTTCCCTGTAGCAACGACTTTTGGATTGGTGCACCTAACTGTTTGTTATGACTATTGAAGCTAGGCGCCGATTCGAAGAGCTAAGCGACATGATCGCTATAGCCCGCGACGAAGAGAACTTTTCCGCTCTCGTAGCGGAACTGAATCAACTCGATCCCACTCACAACCAACCCGTCATTTGGAGACAATCGTCCACGAGTCAAAGCCTGCACAATTAAACGCCGCAACTTTCGAGGCCCCTCCCCGTTCTCTACTCCGAATTACGCCCTACAATCGCGCCAATCAATGTTAAGACAGCAGCTTACAATCATTCGGCTGCAGATCATATTTTGGAAAATGTCGATAGACCAGCTGGAGACCAATGAGGTTCGCCCTTTTGGATTGAACGGTTGCACTTTACTTTCCCTACGACAGTCTCTTACCTTATTTTCGAATGCCTGCCAACTTCACTCCCGATCTCTTTCGCTTTCTGTCTCGTCTCAAACGCAACAATAAGCGCGAATGGTTTCTGAATCACCAGGAAGAATTTGAAAGCTGCGCGCGGCAGCCAGCCCTGCGATTTATCACCGAGTTTGCGGGTCCCCTATACGACATTTCCCCACATCTCATCGCCGACCCTCGTCCTTCGCGCGGCTCCCTATTCCGAATCTATCGCGATGTTCGCTTTTCCCATGACAAGAAGCCCTACAAAACTCATCTTGCAATGCGCTTTTCTCATCGAGGCAAAGACGTTCACTCTCCCGGCTTCTACCTCCATCTTGAGCCCGGTGGATGCTTCGCCGCGTCAGGCCTGTGGCGGCCCGATCCTGCGACTCTTCTCCAAGTTCGGAATGCCATCGTCGCAAGCCCTGGGAAATGGAGGGCAGTAAGCAAACTGCTCAACTGGGACGATGCTGGAAAACTCCGCCGCCCGCCTCGCGGGTTCCCTGCCAATCACGAATTCGTGGCGGATCTCAAACTCCGCGATCTCGGTACTGCCGTGGAATTCACCGACAAACAGGTCTGCAGCCGGAATTTTATATCGACGTTCGTCGAAGCCTGCCGCACCATGTCTCCGGTCGCGGCCTTTCTGAGCAGCGCCGTCGGCCTCAAGTTTTGAGGAAACCCGAATCAGGCCACCAGCAAATTTTCTGTTTCCTGATATAGGTTATCGATCTGCTCCCGATAGCGAGCCTCGATGGCCCGGCGTCGCAGCTTCAAGGTTGGGGTGAGGGTGCCATCGCTGGCCGTAAACTCATCTGGCACCAGCAGGATTTTTTTTATCCTCTCGAAGCGGGCTAACCCGAGATTCACGTCGTCTACGATGCCTTCATAAAGGGCTTTGACTCGGCGGTCGGCAATCAATTGTTCACGCGAAGAAAATGCCACGCGGTTCGTCCGTGCCCACTCCTCGAGCAAAGGAAATCCTGGTGAGATGATTACGGAAGCAAATTTTCTGCGATCGCCCAGCACAACGGCGGTACCCACCAGAGTATTGAGTTTGAGACAATTTTCCACGGGTTGCGGAGCGATAAATTTCCCGCCAGAAGTCTTGAGCAAATCTTTCTTGCGATCTGTGACTGAGAGAAATCCCTCTTCATCCACGCTGCCAATATCTCCAGTCTTGAACCATCCATCCACGAATGCATCGCGTGTTTCTAGGGGCCGGTTCCAATAAGCTCGGAATACTGAGGGCCCTCGCACCAGGATTTCCATGTCGTCCGCAATCTGCACTTCTACGTTAGGCAACGGTCGACCCACGGTTCCAAATTTGTGCGCGCGTGGATTGTTGATCGCTATCACCGGAGAGGTTTCGGTCAGACCGTAACCCTCGTGTATCCGGATACCCATGCTCGCATACCACGCTGCTAACTCTTTCCCCAGCGGCGCCCCGCCCGATACGAATATTTCGACTCCACCTCCCATTCGGGCCCGCACTTTTGAATAGACCAGCCTGTGAGCCAACTTCCACGCCCATGACCGGGGTACTTCCCCCGCCAGGATCTTTGGGCTGTAAGCGCGACCCACCGAAAGTGCCCAGCGGTAAATGGCGCTTTTGGCAAGACCCTTCGTTTTCTGCTCCGCCTGGCTATAGATTTTCTCGTAAACTCGCGGCACTGCGACGAAGATTCTGGGCCTCACTTCCGCGAGGCATTGAGGCAGCTGTTCGAAGGAGGGGCAGTAGGCAAGGGTAACGCCATAATAGAGCAATGCGATGTCAGCATGACGCGCGGTCACATGCGACAGCGGCAAAAATGAGACGCTCACATCCCCGTGATGGAGATCAAAACCGTGCAGCGAAGTAAGCACGTTTGAAGTCAAGTTACCGTGCGTAAGCTGAACTCCCTTTGCGACCCCCGTCGTTCCAGACGTGTAAATGATCGATGCCAGATCATCCGGTTGAATCGAACGAGCATGCGCTTCGAGGTCACTATCGCGCCCAGCCGGCCCCTTGTTCATCAGCCGTTGCATCGATACTGCATCGCCGGTTTCCAGCGAATCCATCAAGACGATTCTTTCGACGGACGTTCGGTCTCTATTGCAAAGAACTTTCTTCAATTGCAGCTCTGTAGAGACGACTACCACTCTCGCTCCGGAATCGCACAAAATGTACTCGGTTTGCTCCGTCGTCAGAGTCGAGTAGATGGGGACAACCACCAGGCCTAGCAGAAGAGAAGCGAAATCCGAGACTGCCCACTCGTAGCGATTTTCACTGAGAATGGCCAGTCGATCGCCCTTAACCAGGCCCCACTGGCTCAGAGCCCGGGCCATGCCAGCCACGTCGCGATAAAATTGCTGCGACCCGACAGGAATCCATTGCGATGCCTCGCGCCGCAGCATCACTGGATGTTCCTTGCGCTCGACGACAGCGAAGAAAATGTCGTTGAGAGTTTGAGGCTTCATAGCAGGTTCCTTGGCCCGGGCTGAACCGCCGATCGAACAATCATCTGGACTGACTCAAGTGACCCCATCGGAAAGTCGGGCCTAGCGAGAAACGAATATAGTTCTGTCGCGGCGTCAACAGGTTGGAAAACAAGTGCGTATTCACCCAGTCGGCCGCAAACCGCGCTCCTACTATCCGAGACACGTTGAGGTCGACACCACCACCCAATCCAAAGAAGAGTTCAGTATCGTTTTGGTGGGCATTGGGAATTGGAACCTGCAGCAATTCGAACAACGGAACCAGCGCAGGGGGGAAAGCGAAATTGGCATTTTCGTGGATGCCTCCAAAACCCGGGCGGGCAAACAGAGTTACCTTTTCCCACTTGCGCAGATAAAATTGCGGACCCGCGGCGAAAGTATAAGTCGTTGACTTGAACGCGACGTGCACCGTGTTCGGAGCGGGCGCTCCAATACTGCCGTACTGCGTCAGCACCGGCGCGTAGACGGTTTCGCTCCCGTTGATGGTTCCAGCCCCACTGATGATGTCGCTTCCAAGAGCGCCGAAATCAGCACCCAGGCCGAGCCAGGGTTTTACGGTCACGCCGAAATCGGTTTCGAATCCGCGCTCGGCCAGGTTGCGCGCCGGGCTGATCATATAGTCGAACCCTGTGAACCAGGTGTACCGGTTAATATCGCTCTGCTGAGAAAAGGCGGGGAGGCCAATAAAAACAATGAGGGCACAAAATATTAGACGTTTCATCTGTCTCAGTCTCCATCTTTGTTTAAGTTCGGGAGCGCGCAACGCGCCGCTGCGAAGCCGGGGGAGACGGTTCGAGTAAGGTTCAGGTAATAGTTATCGCGGGAGCTTTCAAATGCAGTGACAGACGTACAACCCTTTCCCATACGGTTCAAGCTTTTGTTCTTTACGCGACAATCCGATGTGTCAGGACATCCGCCTGGGCGTTGGGGGGCCCCGATTCGAGTACTCGTTTCACCTCATCAGGCGGCGCGATGTCGGGCCTTGGAATCGTCACGGTTCGCGGTGAAACGGAAATGGCGGACACTACTTTCCGCTTCCTGCGCACTTTTTTCCCCGCTGGCTGCCTGATTCCTACCGCCATTCGCAATTCCTTAAAACTCTCCGTCAGCAACTTTTCGAGCTTGCGAAGATCAGGCGCCGCGTGCACGTCTCCGCTGAATCCGAAGTACACCATCCCGTTGTAGCTCAGGATGGCACAGTTGACGGCCATCTCGCCTCCGACCGGAACGTAGGGATAGCAATGGAGCATCTTGTGGCCGAGCAGATAGAGTGGGAATTGCGGTCCCGGTACATTGGTGCAGACCATATTGAAAGGCGTGATGGGCAATTGACTGATAATCGGTCCGGTCATCCCCTGCACCGAAGTCGGGAACATCCCGATTAGACCTCCCGCCAAACTGACCAACTCGGCGGCGTGCATGCGTTTGAGAAATTCCGTTCGCTGATGAACCGCCATCAGCAATTTCCGCGGTTGCCGTATATCCAGTGGAATGGTGACGGGCACTAGCGAAATGCGGTTTCCCAAGTCCGACGCGTTGCCATCGCCGCGCAAATTAACGGGCACCATGATCCGCAACAGCTTCCCTTTAACGCGTTCGCCGTGCAGTTCACAGTAGCGACGAATGGTCGCAGTCACGAGAGTGAGGATGACGTCATTGATGCTGGTCCCGGATTTGTGACGGATGGCTTTGACCTCCGGCAGCGGAATCTCTGTGCAGGCAAATTTCTGCGGTCCCCGGTAGATGACATTGAACCGAAGACGCTCGGTGAAAGCTGTAATTTCTGGAAACAGATTTGCGAACTCGTCGCTGGCCACGCTGCCACCATTCGCAGCGGCGCGCTCGGTCATACTCAGAAGATCGGCCATCGCGGAAAGAATTCGTTTCACGAAATCGGAATACGAATCGACAAACCCGGCGGTAAGCGAAGTTAACGTGTCTCGGGGCGCTGGAACGTGCAACTTAATCTTCTTCTTGGGCAGACGCGGCGCCTCCGGGCTCGCATCCAGCAGCGCGTTCAAGACGCCCACTCCGGCAATGCCGTCCGTCAGGCAATGATGCATGCGCAAAATGAGTCCGGTGCGATCGCCTTTCAGCCCGCGAACGACGGTCAGGTCCCACAACGGGTGCTGCCGATCCATTACGGTGCTGAAAAGCTTTCCGGCGACCGCCTTCAGTCCCGTATCGGTGCCGTGCTTGAGTTGCACTTCGCGCACGTGTCGCCGAAGGTCGAATCCCGGGTCATATTCCCAACTGGGAAGGCCCAGTCCAAACGGCGAGGGCACGACCCGCTTCAAAAAACGGGGTAGAAGTGGCAGCTTCGACTCGATGAACTGGACGCAGTCTTCAAACCCAATCTCACCCCCGAAGACGGAAACGCTCGCCACATTCAGCGGCATTCCTTCCCGCTCAAGATGCAGGAAGACGGTGTCTCCCCAGGAAAGGCGATCGCTCGGTTGCTGCATCACAAATCTCCTACGGGTCGGCCCGGCAAGCATTGTTCTCAGTTCACAAAAGAAAATCGCCGCGTGAGCTTGATTAGCTTAAGCACTTTATAGACCTCAACATTTACGCCGCGCAGCACGACCTTGATATGTTTACCGTCAGCGTTACTGGCAAAATCCTCGAGACCGTGTAGCACATTCGAGTCGATTCGAATCACGGACGACAAGTCCAAAATAACCTCGCCCTCCGTGCCGTCCAACTCCTTCCCCGCCTCGCGCAGGGCTGCAACCAGATGCGTTTCATTTGCGTTTAGAAAGACCGTAGTCATCGCCATGGGCTTCACCGTTTAGACAGTTTGTTCCTGAGGAGCACCAGCGCCTTTTGCCGCGCCTCGTCCTTCATAAGCCTTCCAGAAAAGTTCGACCAACTCTGTTATCAGCGGCATGCGCGGGTTCGAGCGCCACGAAGGATCGTCAAACGCGATACTTGCGAGCTCGGGTACAGCTCGCTCGAATTCTTCTCTGGAAATGCCAAGCTCGGCGATCGATTTCGGAAAGTCCAGTTGATCCAGCAGTTGTTCTGTGGCCGCAATCAGATTCTTCACTTTCTCGTCTGTGGTATCACCACCGAGGCCAAGCAGATCTGCCACCGTCGCATATTTCTTGTGCGCTATATATCCCTTGGTGTACGGGGACGGCATGAATTTGGTTGGAACGGCAGCGTTATAGGCCATTACGTGCGGCAGCATGAGCGCATTCGCGCGGCCGTGCGGAACGCCGAAACGCGCGCCAAAAGCATGGGCCAGCGCGTGATTCACTCCCACCGACGCATTGGAGAACGCCATCGCCGCGATGCAAGCCGCATTATGCATCATGCACCGCGCCTCTTCATCCTGCGGATGCTCATAAGCGATCGGCAGATACTTGAATACCAGCCGAATCGCCTGCATGGCACTGGAATCGGTGTAAGGCGATGCGTAATTCGAAACGCCGGCTTCCAACGCGTGGGTCAGACAATCGATCCCCGTATCCGCGGTCAGCCCTTTTGGCATCGACATCACGAACTGCGGATCGACGATGGCGACATCGGGAGTCAGTGAGTAATCGGCAAGCGTAACCTTTCGCCCGCTGGCCTTGTCGGTGAGCACGGCAAATGGAGTGACTTCGCTTCCGGTCCCGCTGGTGGTGGAAATCGCGATCAGCCGCGCATGATGCACCTTCTCGGTCGGATATTCCACCACTCGCTTGCGCAAATCCAGAAAAGGCGCGGCCAGATATTCCAGATCCGCCTCCGGCGATTCATACTTCAACTTCATGATTTTTGCGCCGTCAATCACCGATCCTCCGCCCAGCGCGATGATCTGGTCCGCTTTGTAGAAATTGAGGGCTTCCACTCCCTGCGCGATGATCTTCACCTCAGGCTCTGCATCGGGAATCACCTGAACATGCACATGAGTCTTCGGACAAATGTGCCGCCGCACAAGATCCACGTGTCCCATCTGCTCCAGGAGCGGACTGGTCACAATGATGGTCGACTGCGAGGAAAACTGCCGCAGATTCTCTACCGCATTCATGTTGAAGTAAATCTGGTTGGGAACTCGGAACCACATGTGAGTCTGCGTCCTGCGAGCCACGCGTTTGATGTTGAGATAGTGGAAGATATTGACGTTATCGGTGGTACTGTTGCCGCCGCCAGTTCCGCAGCCGAAAGAAAACGTCGGCACCAGGTCGTTGTATACCGCTCCCAGTGCTCCAATCGATCCCGGGGAATTTACGATGATTCGCCCGGCATTGATCGCGTTCCCAAACTTCCGGATGATTTCCTCGTTGTGCGAGAAAATGACCGCCGTATGACCGATGCCTCCGGCATGGTTCACATCCACGCAAACCCGCAACGCTTCGGCGACGGATTTCGCCCGATACACCGCAAGTACCGGAAATAGTTTTTCGACTGAGAGGGGATGCTCGCAGCCAACTCCTTGAATCGGGGCGATCAGCAGTTTCGTATTCGGCTTCACCGAAATACCTGCAAAACGGGCGATGTCACTCGCTTTCTGTCCGACGGCCATAGGCTGCATGAACCCAGTCTGTGGATCGATCACCGTGCGTTCCAGCTTCTTAGTCTCTTTGTCATTGCAGATATGTGCGCCCAGATCCGCGAACTTTTGAAGCGCCAGATCATAAATTTCGTCGTCGATCACTACCGTCTGCTCCGAAGCGCAAATGGTCCCGTTGTCGAAGGTCTTGGAAACGATCACGTCGACCACTGCGGTATTCAGGTCTGCTGTTTTTTCCAGATAAACCGGTGTATTTCCTGCGCCTACGCCTAAAGCCGGCTTGCCCGAACTGTAAGCGGCTTTCACCATACCCGGCCCGCCGGTGGCATCGATCAAACCCACATCTCTGTGCTTCATCAGAAAAGCATTGTCTTGCAGCGTCGGGGACTCCACGCAACTGAACACGCCGTCCGGCGCTCCATGCCTCACTGCGACCGCATGCATGATTTTTACTGCCTCGAAGCAGCAATGCCACGCCTTCGGGTGGGGACTGAAGATCACGGCGTTCCGCGTCTTGATGGCCATGATGCATTTGAATAACACCGTCGACGTGGGGTTCGTAATCGGCGTGACGGAGAAGATGACGCCAATGGGTTCAGCCATCTCAATCAAATTGCGCTCGGGGAACTCGCGAATAACGCCGACCGTCCGCTTATCTTTCACATAGTTGTAGACGAATTCCGTCGCCACCATGTTCTTCAAAATCTTGTCTTCCAGCACTCCGAGTTTTGTTTCGTCAACCGCCAACCGGGCAAGGTGTTGCGCTTTTTCCAACCCGGCCAGAACCATCGCCTTCACGATGCGATCGACGTCTGCTTGGGTAAACTGCGTGAAGATGGCGGCGGCAGTTTGCGCCCGGTTGACTAATCCTTCCAGGTCAGCGATTCGTTCCGCGCTCAAGGTTTCTACGGGAAGCGAAATCTGAACCCGTTCCTTTACTTCTTCAGTCGCGATCATCGCCTACCTCCAGTTTGAACGGTTTGGAAGCCGTCAGTCACCCGGGAGAGTTTGCCTAAACGTCACCTACGCGGATCGACTTTGCGTCCGAAGCTATCGATTCTGCCAGCTGCACGATTGTCTCAGCCCATTTGTAAAGCGACCTATGGGGAGACACGCGCAGGGTGGGAACAGGACGTTCGAGGAATCAGAAGTTTGGGATCGGGCTTGCACTGTCGACCATCCTCGTTCCCAAAGTAAAACTCTTAGGCAGAGGTAGGTCTACAACTGCTGTCACGTGTCTTTGTGACGCACATCACAAGCTTTTCCACAGGCCAGAAACATCGTTGGAACATTGGGCAAACTGTTAACCTACCGACCGAGCGGGCCTAAAGACAGAATCGTTGCTCCATGCCATCTTTCCTGCCGGCGGAATCAAACTCATCGCACGCTCCGCCAGCGCTGTTATCGTCAAACTGGGGTTGACGCCAAGATTTGCCGACACCACGGAGCCATCGCAGATATACATGTTTTGATAGCCAAAGATGCGATGCCGCTCGTCCACCACTCCCTGCTCTGGTGAAGCCGCAATCACACAACCTCCGATGCAGTGCGCCGTACCGGGAATGTTGAAGAGAATTTCGGGAAGCATGCTCATGGCGGTGCCGCCTGCGACCTGGGCAAACTGTTTGGCAAATTCATTCGCCTTTGGAATGTAGGTCGGCATCTTATCCCCACGACTTATCAGCATCTTGGCGAAGGGCCAGAACCACGGCCGCTCCCATCTCATCTCGATGTGCCCTTCGACGGCCTGCATGCACAGGAGAACCGTAAATTCCTTCGCCCAGTCCCACGGACGAAATAAGCGCAAAGCCTTGATCGGGTGTAGCAGCACATAGCTCAGAACATTCTTCAGCCAGAGCCCAATCCGCAAGGGACCGGGGCGGCCGTCGGTCAGCATCGTTGTAAGAAGGCCCATGGTGTCGGAGCCCTTCGGATAGCGCACCGCCTCGATGTGCGTGTGTTCGTCGATGTAAAGGCCCGAGCCAATGGCAATGCCTTGCGATAAATCTTCAGCACAGCCGGGCACACGCGCTCCAATGAGCGATTCGGAATTTGTGCGTACGTGTTTTCCTAAGCACTCGCTGATGCCGGGCAAGGAGCCGTTTTCTTTGAGCCGGAAAAGAAGTTCCATCGTACCCAGCGACGATGCGGAAAAGACCACGGCGCGGCAGGTAAGCCGGCCGGGTTGCTTTCGGATCCACGCCGTGGAGTTCACAGTGCGAATTTCGTATCCGGCGCGGCCATCGCTCGCGGCCAGCGGCTTGACGTTTACCACCTTCGTTTCGGGGAATACCACGGCCCCATGCTTTTCAGCCAGGTAGAGGTAATTGAGATCGAGCGTATTCTTCGCGCCATAGCGGCAGCCCATCATGCAGCCTCCGCAGGCCGTACAGGTGCCGCGCGGCGGGCCTTCCCCGCCGAAAAATGGATCAGGAAATGTCTGGTTTGCCGGTTGCCCTTCCGCCGCCTCGAAGATCCCGACACGCGTGCGGTAGAACGTATGCCCGACCCCAGCCAGTTCGCTGGTCCTCTTTAGCAGTTGATCAGCGGGTCCTAGGATGTGATTCTGCGCGATACCCAGCATCCGCGACGCAGTCTCGTAGTGCCGAGGCATTTCCAACTTCCAGTCAGCCAACCCGGCCCACGATCCGCTCTGCCAGACTTTATCCGGCGCCGATAGCAGAGTTCCAGCATAGGTGATCGATCCGCCACCGACAGCGCAACCGTGGAGGATGGTCGCGTGACGGAAGAAATGCATATTGAAGAATCCATGCAGACCAAGCTTTGGGCGCCAAATCCAGCGATGAATCGACCAACTGGTCCGCGGAAAAGACAGGGGCGCCCAGCGGCGCCCCATCTCAATCACGGCAACTCGATAGCCCTTCTCCACCAATCGCAGCGCGGAAACACTGCCTCCGAATCCGGACCCGATCACGATGAAGTCGAAATCAAATTGCGGGCTGCGAGCTACCATACGGCACCACCAACGGGTACCAGCCGAAGAGATACGTCGCTATGCGACCAAATACTTACCAGCTTCGATGACTTTCTGGGCGATACCCTGCCGCAGCGCCACCGTATTGAATGGTTCGTATTTGCACAGCCGGCGCAGGATTGCCAGCTGCGACCGCAGCATATCTCCTTCGGCGCAAGCAGCGATCACCATTCTCGCGGCGCTTTCGATTTTCTCCATGGCGCCGGACATATAGACGCGGGTCATGCCAATGGCATGCGCACAACGCGCATCCCCATTCCGCGCCGCCAGTTTCTGCGCGCGCAGTACGGCCGACTCCATGGCATAGGTTTCAATCGTCATATTGGCGATTGCGCCCATGATTTCCTGCTGGTCCTGGATCGCCTGCATATATTTCTGCGTGGCAATGCCCGCGGCGAACAAACCAATCTTCTTCGCCGATGCCACCAGTTTTCGCTCTTGGGCAAGAGGACTTTCCTCGCCCTGTTCGGCAGTTCCAGACAGCACCTCATCCATGAGCTTCTTGATCGCCGCCATAAGCGGAAGTTGCCCGCTCATTGCACGTTTCAGCAGGAACCCGGTGATGAGTAGCCGGTTGATTTCGTTCGTACCTTCGAAGATGCGATTCACGCGAACATCCCGGTAATTGCGTTCTGCAGGATATTCCTCGACAAAACCGTATCCGCCGTAAATCTGCACCGATTCGTCGACCACATAGTCGATGAATTCCGATCCCCAAACCTTCAGGATGGAACACTCGACCGCGTACTCGTCGATCACGTTGCGCACTTGCGCCATGTCCTCGCGCGAGTCACCGAGCTGATCTATGGCCGCGTCCATCATGCCGACGGTGCGATAAGCCATTGCCTCGCCGGTGAAAATTCCGGCAGCCATGTTGGCGATCTTTTCGCGGATCAAGCCGAAATCCGCAATCACCTTCCCAAACGCCTTGCGCTGCTTGGCATATGCGATCGCGCCTTCAATGCAGTTACGTGCCGAGCCCACGCAACCCGCACCCAGCTTGAATCGCCCCACGTTCAGCACATTGAAAGCAATGTGGTGTCCCTTTCCGATCTCGCCCAGCACGTTCTCCACCGGAACCTGGCAGTCGTTAAGGATCAGCGGACAGGTCGAGGAACCGCGAATCCCCATCTTGTGTTCCTCCGCGCCCACTGAAAATCCGGGAAACCCGCGTTCTACAATAAACGCGGTGAATTTGTCGCCGCTGACCTTCGCAAACACGATGAATAGGCCGGCAAACCCCGCATTCGTGATCCACATTTTTTCGCCGTTCAGGATGTAATGCTTGCCGTCCGGCGAAAGCTTCGCCTGGGTACGGCAGTTCAGCGCATCCGATCCAGACGAAGATTCCGACAGTGCGTAAGCACCGATGGTTTCCCCGCTGGCCAGCTTCGGCAGATACTTCTTCTTCTGGTCTTCCGTTCCGAAATACACGATGGGCAGTGTGCCGATGCAGGTGTGAGCCCCCCAAGTGGTGCTGAAGCCTCCATACTTCGCCAGACGATCGGCAATGATCGCGGAAGTAACTTTGTCCATCTGCATCCCGCCGTACTGTTCGGGAACATCAACCCCACTCAACCCGAGTTCGCCTGCCTTCTTCACCAGTTCCCGAATAACGGCGAAATTCTTTTTCTCCATGTTCTCGATGTTGGGAACGATTTCCTTAATGGCGAATTCATCTGCGGTTTGTGCAATCAGTAGATGCTGTTCGCTAAAATCCTCTGGAGTGAAAACGTCCTCCGGAGCGCGCTCCTCAATCAGGAAGCTGCCACCTCGGATGTTGTTAGCAGGGGCTGCAGTAACCGTAGACATATTCCTCTCCCTCAAAGCAATCGATTCGTGCGTTGCCCTTCAGCAACGAACTAGAGCCGGTGCAATAGTTGTGAAATCGGGTGCGTCTCGGCCGAGGGTTGTGTCCCCAGGCGATTGAGTGAAATGGCGCCTCCGGGCGAAAATCATAATTTCGCCCGAAGACGCAGAGGTGTGCCCGCGCACACTGAACTTCGCAGCCGACAAAGCACGTCTTGCTCAACCGAGCGCTGCACCCACGCAATGCCGCGACTCAGTTTCAGGCAACTGCGACCGCTGCTTTTGCTTTCTTCACTCGCCCGTGCCGCTCCGTCTTCGGTGGCGCCTTCACCCCACCAGGAGCTTTCACCATCACATCCATCAGGGCTTTCTGGGCATCGACATAGCTCTTCACCGCTTCCCGAGTCAGTTCACTTACGGGGAGAAACGGAAACGGCTTCAGAATTTCCAGGGTCTTGCCTGCGGTCTTCACGCCGGCATTCATTTGGCGACCAGCCACGTCAACCAGCCGCTTTTGCGCTTCCATCAACGAGTCGGTGGCCTTCCGCGCCAGTTCACTCAGTTCGGTCTGTTTGATTTTCTTTGCCCCGCCATTGTGTCGGCCTCCAGTTGCTTTGGCCGTTTCTTCGGCAATGACGTCCATGAACTTTTTCTGTGCCTTAACGAAGCTCTCCATGCTCTCCCGCGCCAGATCCACGGCATGCTCCGGCTGATATGGTTTGCCGGCCTTGGCCGACTCCAGCCAGCTATGGGTCTGTTTGTTCGCAATCTTCAGATATTCCTCTTGCAGTTCGATAAAAGTCTCCACGCTGCGCCGCAGCAGATCTGTCAGCGCATATGCTGCTGGCCACTCTCCCATCCGCTCCCTCACGCCATCCATCAGAATTTCATTCTGTTCTCTCCCGAGTTCCAGAAGAACCTTCTGGCCCTCCATAAAATTGCTCAGACCCTCCTCGGCGATCTCGCTGAGAACTGCCGTAGGGGAGTGCTTCGGATCGGACAGTTGTTGCCGTACGGCATGCATCACGCTGGCATTCTGCCGCATGGCCAGGTCGATCAGGATTCTTTGCGTTGCGAAAAGTGTTTGCACACCTTGTTGCGCCCAGCCCGAAAGCAGGGCGACGGTCGACGAGTCTTTGGAATGAATGGATTCATGCTTTGTTGCCGCTGCCATAATGACCTCCTTATTTGCTGCATTGCAGCATTAGCTAAACTATACGACTCGCGAGCACTTGTGTCAAGATATTCCTGCTCGCTGATGCAAAGCAGCATCGAGGCCTATGAAATCTCCCCCTATCGTGATCAAGAAATACGGCAACCGGCGCTTGTACGACACCGCCAGCAGTCGCTACGTGAACCTCGACGATCTTGCAGTTCACATTCGCGCGGGTCGCGACCTGCAGGTGGTCGATGCCAGCACCGGTCAGGACCTCACCCGCGTCACCTTGACCCAAATCATCACGGAAGATGCCAAGGACAAACCGACAGGCTTGCCCCTAGAACTGCTGCGGCAACTTATTATTGCTTCCGACGAAGTGCGGCAGGAGTTCCTGATGTGGTATCTGAAGTCCGCATTTGATACCTATCAGAAGCTTCAGGACACGGTGCAGAATCGCTTGAGCGAAGTTCAGTCCGCCATACTTTCGCCGGTAGATTTAATGAAGCGGTTCCTGGGCACGACCGCGTCCTCGCCCGCAGATACGGAGTCTGAAGTCGAGGCTCTGCGGAAGCGGATTGCCGAACTCGAAGGTCGACCGGGCAAGCCTCGGCGGAAGAAAAGTTCAGTCCGCAAGAAACGTTAACCGGATCGATTTATCTCTGACAAACTCAACCGCCGCCAGGAAATCTTTCTTGAACCTCGGAGGGCGGCGCGCTATACTTTGTGCAGTGCAGCATCCGGCCCATTCCTGAAGATGGACGGGCGGAGCCTAGGGACGAACTTGCGGCGTAAATCGAAAAAGGCAGCGGCGCGTCCTTCCACCAAGAAGCGGGCCGAGTCCACTCCCAGGCCCTATCCCAAGGAAAACGTTTCCAGTTTTTGGACCGAAGCACTCTTTGGCGCCGAGATTCTCCTGCTTCACGCGACACCCGTTTACTACGGCTTAGGCATCCCGCGCGGCGACGGGTCCGCTGTCATTATCATTCCCGGATTTCTCGGCACTGATTTGTATCTCACCGAACTGCATGCATGGTTGGCCCGCATCGGCTACCGTCCTTATTTTTCCGGAATCGGCATCAACGCGGAATGCCCCAACCTTCTCATCCAACGTCGCCTGAACCAAACCATCGAACAAGCATTGCGGGACACTGGCCGGAAAGTCCATCTAATCGGGCATTCCCTGGGAGGAGTGATTGCGCGCTCGGTGGCGGGCGGACGTCCGCGCGACGTAGCTTCCGTCATCACGCTAGCGGCTCCCATCCGCGGCACGGTTGCGAATCGAGCTGTTCTCCGCGCCGCCGAAGCGGTTCGTCTTCGCATTCTCGAGGAACATGGCACCGGAGTCCTGCCGAACTGCTACACCGGGCGCTGCACTTGCAATTTCATCGACAGCCTTCGCCGCAAAGTTGCCCACTCCATGCTCGAAACCGCAATCTATACCCGCCAGGATGGAATCGTGGATTGGCGATACTGCATGACCATGGATCCCGAAAAAGATGTGGAAGTCCCCGGCACTCACATTGGCATGGCATTCAATCCCGCCGCCTACTCGGTTGTGGCTGAGCGTTTGGCTAGAGCGCAAGACGACGAATAATCAACCCACAATCTCGAGAACTGCGCCCGTAGCGGTGTTCAGCCGCTCGACGCCTCCGGCTCCACGCTCAACAAGGAGTGATGCAGACGCCAAACTATTGTTCGCCACTTCGAACGTGCCGCTGCAGTCCGTCTTTAAGTAAGGAAGGCGATGCACGCTCGCACCGCGCCCGTCGATCGAAGCCTCTAGCCGTATGTCATCGCGCGCTTCGCACCGGAACTTCCACTGGAGATCTTCAAGGTCTTCCTGGGCTGGCCGTAATTTTCGGAACACGTATTTTTTTCCGTCGTGCCACAATACTGCCTTACGAAAAATCAGCCCGAACGGCATTTCGTACATTAATGCTTCCAACGTAGTGGCTGGCTTCGCGGGACGCGGAAAATAAGCGTGCGTCCAGCTCCAGAAATTGCGATGCCGGTATCCGCAGTTGTGCCCCTGCACCCCAAACCCCAGAGGCTCTCCCCCGAAACTCCGTCCATCCAGGGTGATGTGTCCAGAAAAAACCGCATCCGAATGCGCCGTGCACGAGAAACCAATCCAGCCCTTGTCGCTCAGGGTAACGCGAAACGTAGAACAGTAGCGAAGTTCCCACGAAATCGTGTGCCCCTCCACATCCAATCGTCCGCTGCAGGAGTTTTCGTCAATGCGGTTGCCGCCAAATTGGAAATGAAACGGACTTACGCCCTTGTCGCTGATGTCCAGTCCCGGCAGCGGAAAACCCTGAATAAAGCTTTGCGGCGTTCCGCCAGCCGGAAACCACGTCGCCCAAACTTGAACCGGCATTCCCTGCGGATTTCCTGCACAACCACCGCGCCCGGGATTCATCAGTAAATAACGGAACCACCAAGCTCCGCTGCCATCCGCCAGTCCCATTCGCAGAAACCAGACTTCATACCGGCGACGCACCGTCAACCTCGAAAAACTTTCGTTTAGAGTGTCCAATAATTTTCATCTCACTAGAGTAAGAATTTTTCTCTCACTAGAGTAAGTGTTTTTCTCTCCCTTCTGTTTCGAAAACTTCGTACGACTACTTGCTTTGTCATCCTGAGCGAAGCGAAGGATCCCTATACGGCGTCGAACTCCGCCGTAATAAGCTTCCACTCACGATAGCAAGCCAACTATCGCACAATGACATTTGCCCTTCCCGTGATGTGGGTCACTGCACATTTTCTTCGGCCAGCCCATACTGGGATCCGGTAAGGTCCATCCATGGATGCATCCGCAATTGCAGCGGGCTTCGGTCCGCTGGCGCCCGGACAACTGCGCGCGGCTTTGGAGAATTTTCTGCCTCAAGCAGCGACGTCGGCAGAAAAAATAAGTGCCATCGAAACTGGCCTGCGCAGTGCCGCAGGCCAGTCTGTCCGCAGTACCATGGCTCGCTGGATCGTCGATGAGATCGTTCCGGTAAGCCAGCTCGTTCCAGACGCCTACAAAAACTGGCGTCCGCCGGTGCGCGACGCCATGATGTTTGTTGTAACCCGCCTCTCTCCCGCGCGCCTCGCCCCAAAACTTTTGGAACAGATCGAACTTCCGCCCAACACTCCGGCCGAAGTTCGCTTGCTCAGGCTCATCGCCAAAGTGCCCGGGTTGCAGAAACTGGGCCAGGTCATTGCTCGAAACCAGCACCTTCATCCTGCCCTGCGCCGCGCCCTGGCCAATCTTGAAAATGGAATCCGCGACGTTCAGCCAAAAGACATCCGCGAAATCATCGAGAAGGCGTTAGGGTCTCGAATGCAGACTTTCTCGGTTAAGGTCGCGCCTCGAATACTCAAGGAAGCCAGTGTCAGCGCTGTCGTTCGCTTCACCTGGCGCAATCCTGAAACTGGGCGCCGCGAACGCGGCGTCTTCAAAGTTCTAAAGCCGCACATCCCCGAATATTTTGCCGAAGATATGGATTACCTCCAAGGCCTGGCCGAATACTTCGGCGATCGTCACCACGCTTACGGATTTGCGCCGCACTTGATACCCGATACGTTCCGCAAAGTCCGCCGCCTGCTGCACCACGAAGTCAACTTCACTCGCGAACAAAAGACGCTGACAGAAGCCGCAGCGCTCTATCGCACTTTCCCCGGAGTTCGCATCCCCCGCGTAATTCCGCCTTTGTGCACGCCCACAATGACCGCCCTCACCGAAGAACAAGGCATCAAGGTTACGAGCGCAGCCGCCCGCCTACCACTCCCGCGCCGTAAGAAAGTGGCTGAGCAACTGGTGGAGGCTCTTGTCGCTGTTCCTCTTTTCTCTTCAACCGAAGATGCGATCTTTCACGGCGATCCCCACGCCGGCAACTTGCTTTACAACCGCAAGACCGGCAAACTCGTAATCCTGGATTGGGCTCTCCGCGAACGTTTAAGCCGCGAACAGCGCCGCCATCTCGCCCTTCTATTTCTGATGGTGACCTTGCGCGACCCCGTTGGCAGCTTCAACGAAGTCCTCGCCCTCAGCCAACACCCGGTCCGCGCGACTTCGCCGCGAGGCCGGGCCGTTCGCGAAGTCGTGACCGGATTTCTCGACGCGATTCCTGTTTCTCGGATGCCCACCGGCGCAGACGCCATGCGGCTCCTGGAACGCGTAGCCGTTCAGGGAATAAAGTTCCCCAGCTCTCTGATCATGTTGTCGAAAGTGATGTTCACGCTGGAAGGAATATTGGGTGACATTGTTGGCTCAGATACTGGAATGGGCTTCACCATCGCGCGCCATGTCGCCCAACATTGGGTTGCCAACCGCTCGGCGTTCCGTTCTCCGCTCCAGACGCGAGACTGGCTCGCGCTTCAATTCAGCGCAATGCTCTACACGAGCCGGGTCTGGGTGCAATGGGAGCAAACCATTTTGGACCGCTTGCTGTCTTCCAAGTCGATAACGACTCCACCCGCAATCACGGCAATTGCAACCCGATTGTCGTAACCACCGTCTCCGCGCTCTCTGTCCCGTTTTAGCCTAAACCGTCGCAGCTTTCTTCCGACGCGCCGGGCGTGTGCGGCCATGTTGAACCGGGACAGGCAGCTTCTTTGCTGATTTTACGAACGACCCGATCAGCGATGTCTCCTGGTTGAAAAAGTTCTTTACGCCTTCCCCGGTCCGTCTCGCGATGGGTAGTAGTTGCGACGGTGACACCAGCCCGATAGTTCGACTCGCGGTGTCCAAGTTTACATTCATCTGTTGGCCCATCACGTCGAGGAGTCTTTTCTGGGCCTCAATGAAAGCATTCCCGGCATCGCGCGCCAGTTGCGCCAACTCAGTCTTCTTCACACCTTTCCCATTGTGTCTCTTGCTTCCTGTCGCGGCAGCCGCTTCCTCCGCCACCGCCTCCAAAAACTTCTTCTGCGCTCGCGTGAAAGTTTCCACGCCCTCGCGCGCGAAATCCACGAGACCACCTTTTCCCCCTTTCTCGGATTCGAGCCACTGCAGCGTCTGCTTGCTGGTCGCCGTCAACAACTCTAGCTGCATCTCAATCACCGTATCGAGGCTTCGCTGCGCGAGATCCGTTACCGCCACCGCCGGAATGAAGCTGCTGATCCGTTCTTTGATTCCATTAAAAAGAATGTCGTTCTCTTGCTGCACCAGGTTGAGGAATGTTCGTTGCGCTTCCACCAGGCTCGAACTTCCTTCGACCGCCAGTACGGTCAGAATCGCCAGGGGGGAACTGTCCTGCCGGGACTTGCTCTCGGTTGCCATAGCTTTTCTCCATTGCTGCGTTGCAGCAATGCTTTTACTTTAGTGTCCGCGAGGGTCGCAGTCAACAGTCGGAACGCCTGTATTGCGGCCCGTCACTACAAACTGTGACGCCCATCACGGGAATAAATCGGGCGCAACAGCAACTTATTCTGTGACGGATGTTCGTCGAAACCACTGCGATGGAAAAACTACCAGAAGTTGAAACTGCAAGAACGTTGATGACCGAGGCAATGCGCTGGTCCGTGGTGCGGTGGCTACGCGAAAAGAAACGAGTGCGCAAAACCGCCGACCAGGCCAATGCTGCCCTCGATCGCTTGAGCGAAGAAATTCAGCAGCGCTGG
>DATBEI010000048.1:0-11773 GCA_036269595.1 Candidatus Sulfotelmatobacter sp. | reverse complement strand
GCCGCCACCGACTCGCCAATCGATCCCACGGTTCGCGCAATATTTTCTTCCAGCAGCGAGCCTTTCATCAGGCGCAGCAGCGCCATGCCAATCACAGCGGCAGGATAGGTGGCGGCAATCGTCATGCCGGCCTTCAGGCCGAGGTAGGCATTTGCCGAACCCAGAAGCGCCGTCAGGAACAAACCAATCAGCACGGCGCGGAAGGTGAACTCCTTCATCTCCATGGTTTCGGGAACGTAGGGCACGTGCTTCCTTTTTCCGGGGACGTCGATTACGGGAGTGCTCATGGGTGGAATCCTTTTAGGGCTGTGGATGGAACCAGTCTACTTCGCGAAATGATTTCAGAACACTTGATGCTCCATTGATTGAAAACCACGGAACGGCGCACGTTAGCACGCGACGAGGGCGTGTGACAAGTGCGGAAACAGCAGACCTTATTCTCGGCGCGTCGCGGGTAGGGAACGCTTCGACGGCGTCAAAAGGATCGCTGCGCTCTGCTTTCCCCTTGGCTCAGGAACTTTTGCTACCTGCGAAAGGCGGCAATTAAGCGCGGGCCTCTTTCATCTCCCGCTCCATAACCCGGCGCAGCGCGGCATTGATGCGTGTCTGGTACCGCCGCCCATCCCGCTTGAACCACGCCAGCACATCCGCATCCAGGCGCAACGTGACCGGCTTCTTAAGCGGCTTGTAAAACTCCATGACTTCGCGCATCGAAACCGGCTTGCGCTTCCGGGATTCGGCCGCCGCCATCAGGCTCAATCCCTTTCCCTGCCGCCCACTCTTCCGGCGTGGAGAAGCTTTCGCCCGGCCGCGCCTCCCGCTCTTCGTAACTCGCGCTTTATGTTTCATGTATGTCCCTATACTCTTGTACGTACACAACCGTCAACAATGCTTCTGCGGGAATATTGCGGCGAACTCCCTGACCATACTCTCAACTCTTTCATCCTACGGCGGTTTCGTCCAACGCCAATTCGTCATCGTCCATAAAAAAGAATGCCTCCTGCGGCACCGGATTCTGCCACACCGGCGCGAACGATTGCCGATGCAGCGGCGTGGGCCCGAACTCGCGCAAGGCCGCCAGGTGCCGCGGCGTGCTGTATCCCTTGTGCGAACCCAGTCCGTACGCAGGGAACACTGCATCCCAGTCGCGCATCATGCGATCCCGTTCCACCTTGGCCAGAATCGAAGCGGCCGCAATCGACGCAGAGACCGCGTCCCCATGAATGATGGGCACCTGCGGCTGCTCGCACTCGATGCGCAGCGCATCGATGAGCAGATGATCGGCGGCAGGCGCCAGTCGCGCCACCGCTTCCCGCATGGCCAGCCGCGAGGCATGATAAATATTGATCTGATCGATGCGCGCCGCATCCACTGCCGCCACCGCCCAAGCGACCGCATGTTCGCGAATGCGCTCCGCCAGCACTTCGCGCCGCGCCGCAGGCAGCAACTTCGAATCGCGCAGCCCGCGCACCCGATAATTCGGGTCAAGGATCACCGCCGCCGCGACCACGCAGCCAAACAAAGAGCCGCGCCCCACTTCGTCCACGCCCGCCACCAGGCGTGCCCCGGCCGCCCACGCTTTTTTTTCGTAGCGCAGCGTGCATCTTAGTTTCTTCAGCAGTCGCAGCTTGGCCGCAGAGGGCGAGATCGTTCGTGCCGGCATTAATTTCATCGCGACTTCATCACAACCAGGGAAATCTTGATCCCATCTTCGTCCACGCCAGAAAATCTTGCAAGCGGCTTTGCCGCTTTCCCAATTCGCCGGCGACCGGTTTGCAATCTGAAACGCTCTGTCCACCGTGCGGCGGAAGCCCGTCAGTAACCATCTTTCAGATTACGCACGTACATTGCCCGTTAGGACATGTACTGGTAACTTGGCCTCAGTCGCACTCGATTGAGGTAGTCTTGCCCAGCCAAAATAGACCATCACCGGATGACGGCCTGCTAGCGGGAAAACTCGTGCACCTCGCGCTTCCCGTGCGCTGGAGTCTGATCGGCGGGGAAGGACGCAGCCCCGCCGAGATGGCCTGCACCTACGACGTGCACGCCCAGGGAGCGCGGTTGTTGGGCACGCGCGAGGTCCACGTGGGCGACATGATGATGCTCGAGCGTGGCCGCAACAAAGCCATTTGTCAGGTAGTGTGGGCCGCCGACGCTGCTTCCGCCTTGCGCGGGCAATTCACCGTGCAATGCGTCGACGGCAGGTCGCCATGGGACGAAGAACTGCGCCAGATTCAAGAGCAGTACCAACCCATCGACCTCGACGAATTCGATCGCGGCAAGTTGACTCGCTCCTTCAGCGGTCCCCAGACATCTGCCAACCGCCGGCGCCGGCCGCGTTTCTATGTCGAAGGTCAGGCCCAGGTCATCGACGGAGTGCAGCGGGTCGAAGGCGAACTGCAGCAGATTTCGGAATTCGGAGCCCGCATCGCCTCCACTGAAATCCTGCGTCCCGGCACCGACTGCCGTCTCGCGCTTAATATTTTTGACGTCAGCCTCGCAGTAAAAGCCCAGGTGAAATACATGGTCGATAATCTGGCCATGGGCGTGGAATTCCACGAGATCCGGCGCGGCGATCGGCCCTTGCTCACCTACGTCCTGAGCAAGCTGCGCAACAACCGGGTCAAGGAATTTGTGGACGGCCAGATGCCCGTCCCACCCCTGGCCTCGGCTGTAGGCTAGCCGCCGGCTTTTATCACCAGACATAAACCAATCTGCCCTTTCGCGGAACCGTCCACAGCCTTTTCATTTACAATGCTCAAGGGTTCGCCTCGGGTCGAGCATGTCCTCAATTGGAAAGGTGAATGCGGCCCTGGCCGCTGCCATACTCTTCCTCCTACTTAGCAGTTGCTCCGCCTACCTTGCTTTCACCAGCATGGACTCCAGCCAGACTTGGGTCCGTCACACGCGCGACGTACAGAACGCCTTGGCGCAATTTTCCATGGCCACCGCGCGCGCCGGGCGGCTGCGCTCGGAATACCTTGATACCGGCGACGACGCGCTACTGCAGCAGCAAGCCGAAGTGGTGAGAGAAATCAGAAACGCCGCGGCGGCCGTCCAACGGTTGACCGCCGACAACACCCAACAACAAGCCAATTCCAACAGACTCGCGGAGTTGAAGGAACGTCGCATTACTCTCCTCGCTCAGGCGATTGACCTGAAGAAGACGGGAAAATCGACCCCTGCGGCACAAGCCGAAATCAGCCGCCAGAGTTTGGCCGCGGCCGATGAGACCGACCAGGTCCTGCAACACATGTACGATGCCGAGGAACAATTGCTGGTCGAGCGACAAGGGCGCGCCAGCCGCTTCACCACGCTGACCGCGGAAATCCTGCTGACCAGCCTCTTCCTCGCCTTGGTGCTGTTCCTTCTGCACCATCGCCTGCTCATGGTGCAGGTGTCGGCCCGCTCGCGCGCCGAACTTGCGCAACGGGCGCTCAGCGCGAAATTATTGACCTTGCAAGACGAAGAACGCCGCAAGTTCGCGCGCGAACTGCACGATTCCGTTGGACAACACCTGGCCGCCATCAAGATGGCATTGTTCACTCTGCTCAACAAATTGCCCGGAGATCGCGTGCTGCAGGATTGCATTAATCTGCTGGATGACTCCATTTCCGAAACGCGCACCATTTCGCACCTGTTGCACCCTCCTTTGCTCGACGAGGCTGGCCTGAACTCGGCTTCGCGCTGGTTCGTCGAAGGCTTTGGAAAACGCAGCGGCATCGACGTGACGCTGGACATTTGCGACGGCACAGGCCGTTTTCCCGAGGCAACCGAACTGGTATTATTCCGCGTGCTGCAGGAAAGTCTGACCAATGTGCACCGTCATTCCGGCGCGAAACGGGCCGACGTGAGCCTGCAAACCGCGGGCAATCAGGTCATCTTGCGCGTGCGCGACTATGGCAGCGGCATGCCTCCGGCGGTCGTTCAAAGCCTGCGCGAGGACGGTTCCGGCGGCGGCGTTGGACTCGCCGGCATGACCGAGCGCATCCGCGAAATTGGCGGCACGCTCGAAATAAACTCCAGCGCCATCGGAACCGAAATTGTGGCACGAGTGCCTGTACCGAAATCTACGACGAAACCACTTTCTCCGCCCAGAATGCAAGAGGTCAAAGAATGAACCGGAAGATCCTCCCCGCGATTTGGCCCGCTATGATCTGCGCAGTTTTTCTCTTCGCCGCCGCCTGCTCAAAACAGGACCTCACGCCGAAATTAATCGTAGAAATTCCATCCGGCTTCTCGGGAGACTTCCTGCTGGAGATGGGAGTGAAAGACGCTCCACCCCTCGACAAGCGTGGTGAGGCGTATGTGGTGCCCGTTCCCAGGAACGGGAAAGTCATCACGTCAACCTTGCTCACGACTTCTCAGCCGACTTTTCAGAATTCCAGCGGGGGCACCGTCTGGGGCTACGCCCACTCCGTCTTCAAGACGGGCGACGGAATTCCAGTCGGCGGAAAAATTGAATTTTTTGTTGGAACCAGAAAAGAGTACGAGGCGGAGCAGAACAAGAAAAACCATTCCGGCGGAGTCTCGATGCAAGCTGAATCACGCCAGGTTTAGTGTGGGACTCTGTTTGGCTTTAGTGGGACCGGTCCCAGGTTTAGTGTGGGACCGGGCCCATTGGCCCGGTCAGGCCGCGCCAGCGGCCTTGCAGCCGCCGGCGGTGCCGAAAATCTCAATGCCCACCCAAACCTCTATGCCTTCTCCACATCCCGCAATCGCGCCGCTTTCCCGCGCAGTCCGCGCAAATAAAACAACCGCGCGCGCCGGACTTTCGAAGAACGCAGCAGCTCAACCTTGTCGACGACTTTAGAGTGAACCGGGAAAATGCGCTCCACGCCCTGACCGAAGCTGATCTTGCGCACCGTAAAGCTGGCTTGCGGTCCGTTGTCGCGCTTGATGACCACGCCTTCGAAGGCCTGCAGTCTTTCCTTGTCGCCTTCCTTGATCTTCACGTGAACGCGAACCGTATCGCCGGGCCGAAACGCAGGCAGATCCGTGCGCTGCGATTTCGCCAGCAGTTTTTCAATAATTAAATTGGACATGTCGTTTCTTCCTTCGTTTTGAATCTCTATCAAAAATTTTTGCGGCCTCACAGCTAAGACCTATCTGTTGTCCTTGATGCGGGCCAAAACTTTACTATCTTCCTTGCTCAGTTCCACGCCCTGCAGCAAGTCCGGACGGTTGCGCAGCGTCTTTTCCAGCGCCCGCTGCCGCCGCCAGCGGCGAATCTCCTGATGATCCCCGTTCAGCAAAACTTCCGGCACCGTCAATCCGCGAAATTCCGCGGGCCGCGTGTAGTGCGGATAATCCAGCAATCCGCCCGAACCGCAAGTCGAATCCGCCCCGCCCGCGTCCTTCGGCGCATGCGCGGTAAAAGATTCCTGCCGCGTCGAAGCTTCGTTGCCTACCGCTCCCGGCAGCAATCGCGTCACCGCTTCGACGATCACCGCCGCAGCCAACTCTCCGCCGCTCAGCACGTAATCGCCGATGGAAAGTTCGCGGTCGGCGATAAAATCGGCGACGCGCTCATCTACGCCCTCGTAGCGCCCGCAGATCAAAACCATGCGATCGAGCGCTGCCAATTCCGCGGCCACGGCCTGCGTGAAGCGCTGGCCCTGCGCCGAAAGCAGAATCACCGACTGCTTCACGCGTCCCCCGACGCGGTCTTCGCGCGGGGCGATCTGCAACGTCTCCAAACATTCAAAGATCGGTTCCGGCTTGAGCACCATGCCCTCGCCGCCGCCGAAGGGGCGGTCATCCACGGTGCGGTGCTTGTCGTGCGTGAACTGCCGCAAATCGTGGACTTCGATTTTCGCCAGCCCCATCTCGCAGGCCCGGCGGGTAATGCCATGATCCAACGGTCCTTGGAAGAAGCCGGGAAAGATCGTCAGAATATCGGCTTTCATCTGGACCAAAACCCTTTAACCGCCAAGGGCACGAACATTCACGAAGGATCTTGCCGTGTCACAGTCGTCCCCCGCGCCGCTCGTCCCCCGCGCCCCTCGTCCTCCGCGCCGCTCGTCCTCCGCGCCGCTTGTCATCCTGAGCGAAGCGAAGGACCTATGCACTCGCCGTCAACTGCATAGGTCCTTCGCTTCGCTCAGGATGACAAGGCATTCAGAGCTTCTTCTTTCTTTCCTTCTGCTGCTCCTGCTTTTCTTCCTGCGTCAGCGGAGCATTAATTTTCAACATGCCCTCTGGCAGATTCATGCGCACCTGCCGCCCCTTTACATCAACCTCTTCCAGGTACGCTTCCGCGAACGGCACTTCAAACTTCTTCCCGGCGGCGTTCGCTATCGTCAGCAGCGGCGCTTCCCCCGCCCCGAACTGAACATCTTCAATGCGTCCAATTTCGTGAGCGTGATCAAGCACCGTGCAGCCGATCAAGTCGCTCACATAATTCCAGCCCGCATCCAACTTCGCGCGCTGAGCGGCTGGAACCTGCAATTCCGATCCGATCAAAGGTTCCGCCTCGGAAATCGAATCCAAACCGCAAAACTTCAGCACGAGCAGGCCCTTATGCGGCCACAAGTCTTCGACTTCCAGTTCCCGCCGCGCGCCTTCCGCCTTCGGCAGCGCGAATAATTTCATGCCCGCCGCGAATCGCTCCGGAACGTCGCTGTGAACCTCGGCCGCAACTTCCCCGCGCCGCCCTTGCGTCTTCACCACGCGGGCCAGGGTAATGAACTCGCCGTTGGTTTCCGCGCTCAACTCGCTGCTACTCGATGATCTCGAGCGTGTAGCGCTGGCGAGCGCGATGTCCGGCGGCGCTAAGCAGAGCCCGCAAGGCTCGTGCCGTGCGGCCTTGGCGCCCAATCATCTTGCCCACATCGCTCTCGGCGACTTCCAGTTCGATCACGCCGTCGTCGAACTTCTCCACGAACACTTCCTCAGGAGCGTCGACCAGCGACTTCGCGATCCACTCAACCAGCGCGCGCACATCTCCAGAAGTCTCAGTCATAATCGTGTCATTCTCGCGGTGAGGTTCGAATGAGGGTGGTCATCCTTCGCGATGCGAAAGCGAGGGAGTCAGCAGCCGCAATAATTAAGCGGCGGACCCGGCGGCAGCCGGAGCGGGAGCCTTGGAGAACAGTTTGTTCACCCGGTCCGACATCTGGGCGCCCTTCGACACCCAATAGTCCACGCGGTCGCGCTTCAGTTCCACGCTGGCGGGATTGGTGCGGGGATTATAGGTCCCCACCACTTCCACCGGGCGGCCGTTGCGCGCGCGCGCCTTCTCAATCACCACAATGCGATAGTACGGTTGTTTACGCGCACCTCGGCGCGCCAGTCGAATCATTAGCACAGGTCTTATATCCTTGTTCCGGAAGAGTCCGGTGAGATCGAGGCAAACTCTTATTATGCCGGAGCTTAGATGGAATGGCAAGCGCCGAAAGCAGCGCAGGCTGGGGATGCTGGCGCGCCTTCGACAAAATTTGCACCTGCATTTGCACCTGCAACAAACAATATTTTGTCATCCTGATTTTGTCATCCTGAGCGGCGTACTTTGCCGCGAAGGACCTCTGCATCGTAATGCCAGCAAATTGCATAGGTCTTTCGCTTCGCTCAAGATGACAAAAATGTTTGGTTAGCGCGGCCTCCGATTACGCCACCGCTTTCACTCTCGGCGTTGTTGTTTGACCTTTAGCCATCGGCTTGGCCAGGAAGCTCGTCAGCGCGCTGTTCACCTCATCCGCGTGCGTCCACGCCACATTGTGCGGACCATCTTTGATGACCACGAGTTCGGCGCCGCTAATCAGTTTGGCCGTGCGCTGGCCCGCGGCTGGAAACGGCACGATCCGGTCCGCATCGCCGTGAATGACCAGCGTGGGGACGTCGATCTTGGCCACGTCCTGCCGGAAATCCTCACCCCAGGTCGGCACGCAGGCCAGGCTGGCCGTAGCCGACGCCGCGGCAGCCACATTCCAGCTCGCCTGCACCGCCTGCTCGCTGACGCGCCTGCCCAGATTCACGTCGGTGTTGAAGAAGTTTTTGAAAAAGTCGGTAAAGAACGCATAACGATCCGCGGCCACGGCCTTTTCAATCCCCTCAAATACGCTGCCGTCCACGCCTTCGGGATTGTCCGAGGTCTTCAGCAGGAACGGCGGAACGCCTCCGATGATGACCGCCTTGCTGACATCCTTCGATCCGAATCTTCCAATGTAACGCGCCACCTCGCCTCCGCCCATGGAGAAACCGACCAAGGCAAAATCGCGCAGCTTCAGGTGCGTAATCAGTTTGTGCAAATCTTCGGCGAACGTGTCGTAGTTATAGCCCGACGCAGGCTGGCTCGATTGCCCAAAGCCGCGGCGGTCATAAGCGATAACGCGATAACCAGCAGCCAGCAGCACCGGAATCTGTTTTTCCCACGACGAACTGCTTAAGGGATATCCATGGATCAGGACGACGGGTTTACCCGAACCGTGGTCCTCGTAATAGAGATTGATCGCGCCGGAATTTTCTTTGCCCACATCAACGTACGGCATAAATCCTCCTTAGTAGCGTGGTTTGTAAATGCAGTTGAAGGTTAACTGTGAAGATTTTTGCGTGCTGTAGTTCTAGATGGCCGAGCAAGCGATCAGGATGCGATCTAAATAACAAATTTTTGCCAAATGCCTGCTGCTAAACTCGAATGTTTGGAGGAACTCGCTTGCCAGGAGTCTATATTCTTTCGGCAGTGCGCACGCCCATCGGAAAATTTGGCGGCACGCTGGCCTCGCTCAGCGCGGCGGACATGGGCGTCTTAGCTACGACCGCAGCTATAAAGCGGGCCGGCATCGAGCCCGCGCAAGTGGAAGAGACGATCATCGGCAACGCGCGCCAGGCGGGTGGCGGACCCAATGTCGCCCGCCAAATCTCGGTGCGCAGCGGCGTGCCCCAGGAGGTTCCCGCCTACACCGTCAACAAGGCTTGCGCGTCTGGAATGAAATCGATCGCTCTCGCCTATCAGGCGATTCTGCTCGGAGACGCCAACTGCGTTCTCGCGGGCGGCACCGAGTCCATGTCGCGCGTTCCTTACTATCTCGACAAGGCGCGCTGGGGATACCGGCTGGGCAACCAGGAATTGGTCGACGGAATGTATCGCGACGGATTTTTCTGTCCACTCGCGAAGATGGTGATGGGCGAGACCGCCGAGGTGCTGGCCGAGCAGTATGAAATCACTCGCGAGGAGCAGGATGAGTTCGCGCTGCTCTCGCAAACCCGCGCCGCGCGCGCCATCGCGGCCGGACGCTTCGACGCCGAAATTGTTCCCGTAACTATTGAAGGCAAGAAAGGCCCGACAAGTTTCTCCCGCGACGAGCATCCTTTCCCCGATGCCAGCATGGAAAAGCTGGGCAAACTGCCTGCCGTGTTCTCGAAGACTGGAACGATCACCGCCGGAAATTCTTCCGGCATCACCGACGGCGCGGCCGCGGTCGTCGTGGCCGGAGAGCACTTCGTCAAGCAGAACAATCTGAAGCCGCTGGCCCGCATCGTGGCCGTAGCTTCAGCGGGAGTCGATCCTCGCACCATGGGCATTGGCCCCGTCCCCGCCTTGCGAAAGCTGGAAGACAAACAGAATCTGCGCATCCACGAGTTCGGGCTCATCGAATTGAACGAAGCTTTCGCCGCGCAGGTGTTGGCCTGCGATCGAGCATTGAACTTCAATCGCGACCGGCTCAACGTGAACGGCGGAGCGATCGCAATCGGCCATCCCATCGGCTGCACCGGCACTCGGATCACAGTTACGCTGCTGCACGAAATGCTGAAACGAAATACGAAGCGCGGCGTGGCGACGTTGTGCGTAAGCGGCGGCATGGGCATGGCCCTCGCCCTGGAAAATGTCGTGTGAACCTCAGCGGTTCAAAAGCCATTAACCGCAGAGCTCGCGGAGAATTCGCGAAGATCGCAGAGAAAAATCGACGCCATGAATTACACGCCTAACTTCGGCCCTCCGGATTCTATAACGCACCATCTGGCTTAGCTTTCGCGCTTTCCGACAAATTCAACTGCCCCCTGATCCCTGACCCCTGATCCCCGCCCCCTGATCCCCGCCCCCTGACCCCTGATCCCTGCCCGCTGCCCCCCCCGGATATATAATCTCCAGAAGCCGCATCGTCATCCAATCTAAAACGTGGCCGATTCAAAACCCTCCATTCAAGGCAACGCAGCGGGCAATGGCACCTCTGCCGAGAGCCCTACGCTGCGCTGGCAGGCGGCCGGACGCGCCCTCCGCCATCGCAACTTCCAGCTCTTTTTCGGCGGGCAACTCATCTCCCTCACCGGCACGTGGATGCAGACCGTCGCCCAGTCCTGGCTCGTCTACCGCCTGACCGGCTCGGGATTGCTGCTGGGTGGAGTCGGCTTTGCTAGTCAGATCCCCGTGTTTCTCTGCGCGCCCCTCGGCGGCATTGTCGCCGACCGCAGCAACCGCAAGCACATCGTGATCGCAACGCAAGTCGCGTCCATGCTGCTGGCGTTCGCGCTCGCCGCTCTCACTCTCACCCACACCGTGAAGGTCTGGCACATCTTCGTACTCGCGGCCCTGCTCGGCGTGGTAAACGCCTTCGACATTCCCGGCCGCCAGTCGTTCCTGGTCGACATGGTTGGCAAGGACGACCTGATGAACGCCATCGCCCTGAACTCTTCCATGTTCAACGGCGCTCGCGTTGTCGGCCCGGCGGTGGCCGGAATCCTGGTGGCCCGACTCGGCGAGGGTTGGTGCTTTTTTACCAATGCCGTCAGCTACATCGCGGTGATCGCCGGGTTGCTGCTGATGAACGTGCACGCTCCTGCCCGCGTCTCGGCCACGACGTCGCCCTTCGAGCACATGATTGAGGGCTTTCGATTCGTCAACCGCACCGCGCCCATTCGAGCCTTGATGGTCCTGCTTGGGCTAGTGAGCGTGACCGGCATGCCTTACGTCGTACTCATGCCCATCTTTGCCGACAGAATCCTGCGCGGCGGCGGCCAGGAACTCGCCTCCCTCATCGGATCGCACGACCTGGGCGCGGTCCGTCTCGGCATCCTCATGGGCGCCGCCGGCGTAGGCGCTCTCCTGGGCGCTCTCACCTTGGCCGTGCGCTCCGGGGTCAAAGGTTTGTCGAAGTGGATCACGGTTTGCTGCGCCGGCTTCGGCGTGAGCCTAATGCTGTTCGCGCTGTCGAAATCCTTCTGGCTGTCAGTCCTACTACTTCTGCCGGTCGGCTACTTCATCATGCTCCAGATGGCGTCGTCGAACACGCTGATCCAGGTGATGGTCCCCGATGAGCTCCGCGGCCGCACCATGGCTGTCTATTCCATGATGTTCATGGGCATGGCGCCGATAGGCGCCCTGCTCGGTGGCGCCTTGTCCGACCGCTTGGGCGCCCCGCTGACGGTTGCTATCGGCGGCCTCGCGTCGGTGCTCGGCGCATGGTGGTTCGGCGCACAACTCCCCAAGATTCGCGTCGAAGCCCGCAAGCTGATCATCGCCCAAGCCATGGCCGGCGGCGAACCTGCCGAAGAAATGACCACCCCGGTTGCCGAAGAGTAGAGCTGCTTCAGGGACGCGGCCACCGGTTTTTTGTTGTTTTAAGGATTCACCACAGCAGCAATCAAATGGGAAGCCGAAGCAAAGAGACAGGAACTGAGAGCTGAGAGCTGCGTTCTGCTACTTCGCTCCGCGGCCCAGCGCGACCAGGAAAATCGCGCTCTTCCCCCGCGCGTGCGGCGAGAAGAAGCTCGCTACATCGTCGTCATAAAACGTCAGCCCGCTGGCGCCCAGCTTTTGCGCGTACGCGCCCAGATA
>DATBEI010000046.1:0-10273 GCA_036269595.1 Candidatus Sulfotelmatobacter sp. | reverse complement strand
TCCTGAAGAGACCCACGAGCGCCCTAACGCGCTCTTTCTGACGGCGGAGCGGAAATCGCTTCGTTCTTGTAAGTTCGGCGATACCATGGAGGCTTGCCCAAAACAGCTCAGAGAGCACCTCGGGGTTCGAGCTCTGCCCCTGAAACAGCTCTAGGATCTGGGAGAACGCTAATCTTAATTCGGAAGGAGATGCCGCGTCACCGAACGGAACGCTCACGCTGAGCGAAAACATCGCTTCGTACAATGCAGGTAAAGATGCTGCAAACTCCAGATATGCGTTCGCGACCGCTTCGACCGTACTTCCACGTTTGACCCGCTTCCGCGCCTTCTCCAGCGCCAGGCCAAGCTCTTGGAATCCTTCGGTCGCAACTGCGGTAACAACTCCTTCGCGGCTTCCGAAATGAGCGTAAAGAACGGGTTGGCTATAAGAAATCTCGTCAGAAAGCCGTCGAACCGTTACATTGGACCAACCTTCAAGCTCCGCGATCCGTCGCGCGGCACGAATGATATTTGCCCGGCGAGCCTGCTTGTCCCGCAGTTTTCGTTCCGCAATTCGGTTTGGTCCCTGCGGCGCTCCCATCTCTAGATAATATAGCAACGCTAGGAATTGTGCGAATCGTTCACAGAAAGGCTTGCATCATATCTAGCGTTGCTAGATTATGTAACAAAGAGAGGTTTTCGTGCACTCCACTATTCCGCTTACTCTTGCCGTTTTCGTCTCTATTGGGATCATTGTGATCGGTTGTTTCTACCTTGCGTCACCGGAACGAATTCTGGGCGGTTTCGGTCTTAAGCCGCCAGCACCCGATGCTGACACTCGCGCATGGCTCCGTCTCAAAGGGATTCGGGATATCGCATCTGGGTTGACGGTGCTGACCCTGATGCTGACCACGGACAGCCGGACCGTAGGCATCGTTCTCCTTGTTCTCGCCATCATCCCTTTCGGCGACATGTCCAACGTGCTGGGATCGGGCGGGCGCAAGGTCACAGCGTTCTCTGTTCATGGCGTGACCTGCGCGGTCGTGCTCTTCGCTGGCCTGCTGCTGATCCACGCAGTCTGAGCAAGCGCCTCAACCTCACTAGGCAAGTTCACGAAAGAGTCGACCTGGAAGGAGCGTAGTTTTATGCAGATTCGTGTCATGGCCGGAGCATTATCGTTTTGCATCTTCAGCCTCGGTCTTTTCCCTGGAGCAGGCGTGCGACCTCTACTGATGCCCGCAATGAAGAGTGAACCGGCTCTCATCGGACCGATCGTCACGGGGATGTTCAGTAGATATAACATCACCGCTCTGGGGCTGTCGGTATTGGGTCTCATTCTAGAGATGACGTCCAAGCCCTCGCTGACCGGGCTCTTACTCATGGTAGCGCTGGCGCTGATACTTGCGCTCAGGGTTGCGTTCGACATCGTGATCAAGTGCAGAGAGGGAGCGGGACAAATCCGTGGAATCGGTGAGGAAGGTAAACGGTTGAACCTTCAACAGATCCTGGAAAGGGCGACACTCGCGATCATGGTGCTTTCCTTCGGCTCATTTGTTCTGAACCTTCTCCCGATCGGCAAAGTGTGAACTTCAATCCGGAAAATTGAAGTTCACGAGTGAGCGATCGGATCGCAACCAGCCACGCTGGAGCGGGCGTTCTCTCGACAGAGAAAGCTGCAGCTTCAAACGAAGCAAGGAAAAGGAGTCGCTCATGCACTTGCTAAATATCGCAACCGTGTTCATCGTAATTTCGCTGGTGGGCGTCGAGTTCTCCGTTGCTGCCTTCGTCGACCCCTCCGCTTGGCGACTTGAGCCGGAACCGCAGTTGAAACTGCTCAGCCGTATGGCTTCCGTGCTCGGAAAAGTGATGCCGGTCTGGTACCCCGTGAGCGCATTGCTGCTAGGTATCCAAACCTGGTTGTACTGGCGGACATCGGGGCGCGACGTCCTGCTTATAGCTACATTGGTCTGGCTCATTGCTTCGGTGGGGTCAATCGTTTTCTTAGTTCCGCTGAATACTCGGGTGGCAAAAGGTGATGCCGATTGGCAACGCATACATCGGGTCTGGGACAAGCGACATCGTGCGCGGACGGCTGTTCTAGCTATCGCGGCCGTTATGGTCCTATACGTCGTCGTGCGCTAATCGGCGCTCGTCGAGTACTGATAAACGCGCTAGCAGCGACCGGCCGATTGCTGACGACAGGCCGACATGTCGGTATTAATCCGGTGTCGGTGAGCGCATTGGCGATTTGCCATTCGTCGTCGAGGTCCTGGCAAGTCGAGCATCATCAGCACCGCTTTCAGGGTTAAAACATTCGGGCAGAAACCCCGAAGCGCAAAATTAGCAGTTGACATTGACCGATTATCCACTACCATTTGGTTGTGGATAACCAAGTTCGGTCGCCTTTTCAGCTCCCTGAAGTCAGCTTCTGGGAGATTAGGAATGATAAACGCCCATCGCGCCGTCCATCTTTAACCCACGACTCGGCCGGGAGATTCCAGTTGCGATGCCGACTTATGAGGACCTATCCGTCTTCGGAACGCGCATCGGCGGAATGATTCGTTCATTGAGATTCGGTCATCATCCACACCCGTCGGGCGTTCGAGCTTGGACGCGGTGAACTCCAGGAGCAGAACGGCCAGAAGTGTTTTGACCAATGGCCGAAATTGCTCCTTCCGGCGACGGAGCATGCTGCACGGATCGCCGCCCCGACCGGGCGGCTACGAAGAGATGTGCGCCGTGTGTCAAGTGTGTTCAAGGGGTGGTACTGTCCTAATTCAAATTAGGACAGCACCCAAGGGGTTTGAAGACATCGTAAAATATTGAAGTGTCTGTAGGCGACAAATTGGAGCGGCGAGCGATTGAAGCATTCGCCGGCCGCCGCGCAGAGCTCGAGCGCCTGGAGGATTTTGCCTTAGGCGATGAACCGCTCGTGATGCATATCCAAGGGATCCCGGGCGTAGGAAAAACTCACCTCCTGAATGCGCTCGCGAAAAGTTGTGGCGCAAAGGGGGCTTTATTTGTGGGGATCGACGCCCGCTGGTGCGAGCCTTCCCCGGCGGCGCTGTGTCGAGCGATCTCGAAGCAGATCGGCGGCTCGGAGACTGAAGATGTCGCGGTCTTGGCGACCACTCTGTCGCATGGGGGAAAGCGCACTCTGCTGGTGATCGACAATTACGAATCTTTTCGTCTGCTTGATTCGTGGCTGAGGCAGGTTTTTCTACCCTCACTCGGAGATAACGTTCGCACAATCCTGTCGAGTCGCGAGGCGCCGCGGCCAGCTTGGCGTATCGCGCCGGCGTGGAGAGGCTTGTTTGATTCCATGCTCCTCGAAACATTTTCTCCGGAAGTGTCTTTGCGGTATCTGACGTCGCAGGGTGTGCCCGAAGGCAGTGCTCGCGAGTTGAACCGGGTTGCGCGCGGACACCCGTTAGCACTTTCGCTGGGACTGGCGCTCTACCGTACCGGAGGGCATGTACGTGGGAACGCGGCTACCCGTCATCAGGTATTGGAGCACATGGCGGGACTCTTTCTGGAGGACGCCGATTCGGAAACGATACAGGTGGTTCAGGCCGCATGCCTGGTCCGAACAGCCACCGCGCTGCTACTTGCTGCCATGCTGCCTCATATCGCGGCCGATGAAGCGCTGAATCGACTGAGTGCGCTGCCATTTGTCAGCGCGGGTCCTCACGGACTGTTGGTGCACGACGCCGTTCGAGGGCCGGTAACGGCCGCTCTTAAGTCCCGCGATCCGGGGCGATACCAGGCGTATCGGCGCGCAGCTTCGCAGGTCGCGCGTGAACAATACAGGCAGGCTCCGCGAGGCGACCACTGGCGTTGCACGGCGGACGTACTCTACCTGCTTGAAAACCAGAACCTGCGCGAAGGTTTTTTTCCCACGACGGAGAGCCCGGTTTCTGTCGAGCCAGCCCGGCCCGACGACTGGACATCCATTTCAGCGATTCTTCGCAAGTCCGATGGACCAGAGTCGCGCCAAGCGCTGGAGCAATGGTGGCACTACCATCCAGACTCGCTCTTCGTCGTGCGGGACGAGCATGGCAGAGTGCAAGGTTTCTACCTGGCACTTGTGGCATCGAAGATTCACAAAAATGTGCTTGCGAGAGATCCGCTTGCGGCGAGCTGGGCCAGAGACCTGCCGCGTTCCGAAGACAGGGCCGCCACTCTCTGGGTTCGGCGTACGTTGGATCGCGTCACAGGCGAAGGGCCGTCATCGGGCCAGGCTGCTTGCTGGCTCGATATCAAACGCACTTATTTGGAACTGCGTCCGCACTTGCGCTGGATCTATACCTGCTACTGTGATGCGGAGCTATATCGCCGCTCCTTCGAGCAATTGGGATTCCGCCTGGCGGACGAAGGTCGCCCGCTCATCGACAGGGTTATGCAACACACATTCCGTCTCGACATGGGAGTGGACTCCGTAGATGGCTGGCTCGGTAATCTGCTTGCCCAGGAAACCGGCACAGAAACAAGCGAGGCGGCGTCTCACCTGACTATGCTGGATGAGCAAGCTCGTGAGCTAGTAGTGAACGGAAGCCGAATTGGCCTGACTCCGCTTGAGTTCGGAGTCTTCGCATATCTTGTAGCCAGGCCGAACAGAGCTGTGGCTCGCTACGAACTGGTGGAGGCGGTGTGGGGATACGGAAAAGAAGCATCAACCAGCAACGTGGTTGAAACAGTGGTGCGCTCCGTCCGACAGAAGTTGGGACCGCACCGGAACACGCTGGAAACGGTGCGGGGAGTTGGCTACCGATATCGGCCGACAGCGTGAACAGCGCTCCCCGCACGGGGTTGAATAGTGCCTCAGGGACGAGCCTCAAGAATCAGGTTGAACGGAGTCTCCATGGCTACCGTCGCGCTTCGGAACCCCGCATCCTTGAGGATTGCAAGCAACTGGGCAGCGCCCGCCTGGGCTCCCAGCGAATAGCGTCCTTCCTGCGATAGTGCGTTCTGAGTACAGAGGCCGGCGGAAGCCGAGTAGTACATCCTCGCAACCGGGCCGACATTTTCCTCAGACCGGTCCTTAGCGAAAGGTTCCACCAGCATGAGTGCGCCGTTGGGAGCCATTGCCTGCAGGGAAGCCCAGGCTGCTTCCAGCGGATCACCCATGTCGTGCAGAGAATCCATAAAGCAAACGAGGTCGAATTTCTCCTCGCTGCTCGCAAGCACCCGCGGAGTTCCCACTTCAAACCGAATGCGGTTGGCCACTCCGGCTTGCTTTGCTCGTTCCCGTGCCACGGCAATCGAAGATTCATGGTAGTCAATTCCCACGAACGTCGACTTCGGAAATGCTTGTGCCATGAGAATGGCCGACGCGCCGTGCCCGCATCCGAGGTCGGCTACATGGCCGCCCTTCGCTAACTGCTCCTGGATGCCGCTGAGAGATGGAATCCAGGTTTGCGTTAGGTGCGCGCGGTATCCATTGCGGAAAAAGGCTTCGGTTCCGGTGAACAGGCGGCAATTGTGTTCGTGCCACCCCACTCCGTTGCCAGAGCGGAAAGCGGCCAGGAGTTTGTCTTCGCCGTGCCACAACGAAGCCGCTACGTCGAAAGCCGGCGGCAGAAATGCGGGACTATCCGAATTCGCCAAAACAAAAACGTGCTCAGGTGGCAGTACGTATCGGCTCGTGTTTGTGTCGAACAGTACATATCCCCCGGCGACCTGCCCGTTAAGCCACTCTCGCACTGAGCGCTCATTGGTGCCGGTGCGGTGTGCCAGTTCAAACGAATTGATGGGACCACTCTCTGCCATGGTCCGGTAAAGGCCGAGCTTGTGCCCAAGGTTGGTCATCACACCGGCCATGGCGGCTGCAAGATCGGCTACCACCTGACCGGCGAACTGCTCGATTCTCTGCTGCATATATTCCCTGGTGGGACTTTGACTGGGACTCTGCATCACTGACCTCCTGTCATCAATGCGACTGGTTGTGAATCTTGCACGCGAATATCCCGCAGACGAGCCCGCGTGATTGCCGAGAGGGAACTCTCTACATTCCATAGCTCGGACTGGCTCGATACGACAGCAGGATTGCTGCGCACGGCCTGGATTACCGGGTGGTTCAGGTAAGCCTCGGCAGTTTCACGGTTGGCAAATAGATAGAGGCCTCCAATCTCAGACTCCTCCTGCTGGAAGACCCATATCTTCCAGATCAGACCCTCCACCGAGGCAATGATGGTAGCGGCTTCCCGACTGTGGGCAAGAAAGATATCTGGCGGCACCCGCAACTTGAAACGCAGGTGCAAAACGTTGTAAGGGGCAGCACTCTTCTCTGACATTTCGTTTCTCCAAGATTTTTATCTCTGCATCTACTGCAGACAAAAGTGAGTCTAGAACTCCAGAAACATTCAGAGATGAGGGCATGATGAGATCATGATGAGATTTCGGTGCCGCGCCAAAGCAACGGATGTAGCCTGCTGGTGACTTGAGGAAATCGATGGCCGGATGACATCCGCCGAAAGGGATCCGAGATTGGTTGACGCGTACAGGCCAATCTCATTGAGAGAGGGGAAGCGATTTTCTGTATTAGTCCTCATAAACGCGCTTGTGTCCAATTTTCCTGCCGACCCGATTATCTGATCCCGGTACGCTGGCCAACATATCAGGACGAATCTGCCGTGAACAGGGATCAGAACTCGGAGGATATTATCGAGGCTATTAGTCGGGCGCCCGAGAATTGTAGTTACTGCTTTTTGGGAATGCGGGCACGCTAGATGGACGCGAGTCGCACCGCAAAGCCGATCAAGATGATACCGGCAACCGTCGCTGCAGAGACGCCAAATCCGGGCGAACGGCGATGAGCGTCTGGGAGTAGATCGCCCGTAGCGGTATAAAGAAAGAATCCGGAAGTGACTCCGAGGATCAGTGCGAGTTGATGGGAAGGTAAAGCAGAAAAAACGACAAGAGTTCCGCCCACAATAGGTGCGAGCGCGTCCGCTGCAAGGAATGCGAGATCTTTCTTACTGGCCGAAGCACCGCGAGTCACCAGCAGAATTGTGTTCAGTCCATCGGTAATGTCATGGACGATGATGCCAACGGCGACGACCATGCCGATCCGCCAAGAAATCAGCGTGGCGGCCGCGATGGACGCTCCATCCATAGTGCTATGGGCGATCAATCCAATCGCGCTCATACGTCCTACGTGGCGGCCCGCCTCGCAGTCGCCGCTTGGACAAGATTGCAGCGAGAGGAACCGCTGGCCGAGATAGAAGATAAGGAAGCCGGCGACCGTCAGGCCAAGAATTTCGCGGCTGTTCCAGCCGCGCTCGCCCGCAGCATCAATGGCTTCCGGCAGAAGGTCGAAGAACGTTGCCCCGAGCAGAACGCCAGCACCGAAACCGAGCAACAGGTGAATTGCTTGCGGGCGCGAAGAGCGAGCCATCCGCCGAGTAATGTTGAAAGAGCTGCAAACGCGGTGAGCAGTATTGCCCTCATGATGATGTTTCATTTCTCTCGAATGAGCTACTGCGGCGATCGAGTTGCCTTGTGAAATGCAGGTCCTTCAATTGATCCAGTGCTCGTGACTCTCAAACCACCGCGCCAGCACGCGCCAGAACTTCAGCAGGAGCACAACAATGGCATTCCGATTGTAATGAATAGGGCGAGCTGTCTCTGTTGCCGCAAATTGGACGGTACTGGTCGGGTCAAACTGCCGATGTTCTCCCGCCTGGTCCTTTCAGTCTTTGAGTTCCCGGTAAAAGCCGGGCAGAATTCAAGATGAAGGTAATTTCGGATGCCACATGAATAAACGCGGCGAATAGAGGATTCAGGAGGCCGAAGGCAGCCAATCCCACGCCAATAGTCAGTGTTTAAGGTATGTCTTCTTCAGTGAGTGGTTGTACCACGAAGGTGCCATACATTCTGGTCGTGTAACAAAATCGAAGTTCAGGCCCAGTTCTCTTCGTACTGGAACTGTGAAGCTGGAGCCACGGTGCCATAATGCCGTTAATGGCTTTAGTGCTGCAAATATCCGCCCCAGACGCTATCCGGCGAATTCGCCGGGTGCAAGCTGTCACAATCGCGTGGATGAGTGTGGAGGCTCCGGTCTGGCTGTTCGCGGCGTGGTGGAGCCATCGGCGGTCAGGGTGAATCCGGGGCTCTCCGGAGCAGGTTCATTACTTCTGTTACCTTTTCCTCCGACCCATAAAGCTGCACTCTATCCCGTAAGGCTCCGGCTGTGAAGATTCCACAAACAACCTGCTTAACTTTGGCTATCCTGCTGATCGCTGCGGTTAGCGATGCCCCCGCCCAGAGTGGCTACACCGTCATACCCGTAACCAATGGAGGAACGATCACGGGCACTGTGAAATGGTCTGGCCCAGAGCCAAGAGGACTTGACGTTCCGGTGAACAAAGACCCGGAAATCTGCGATCCTGAATCGCACAAGAGGATTAATCTGGAGCGAATGGTCATAGGGCCGGACGGTGGCGTAGCGAATACTATTGTCTACTTGAAGGACATCTCGCATGGCAAGGCGATGAACCTCCCTGCACCAAGACGCTCTCTGGATCAAAAACATTGTCGATACGAGCCGCACATTCTCTTGGTGCCGCAGACTGCTGAACTTGCGATGAAAAGCTCAGACGCGGTGTTACATACAGTTCACATGGATGGCGCTGCCAGCTTTAACCTGCCGTTCCCGTTCACAGACCGTGTGATTACACGAAACATGAACACTCCGGGTCTTGTCAACTTGCGCTGCAACGGCGGACACGTTTGGATGAACGCTGAAATGATGGTGGTGCCTCACCCTTACTATGCGGTCAGTGACCAAAATGGCAGGTTCGAGCTTACCGACGTGCCGTCCGGCGATTATGAAATTGTGGCGTGGCACGAAGGATGGCATGTACTGGGTCGAGAGAACGCGCTGGATGTATTTAGCCAGAAAACAATTCAGCGGGCTATTTTCAGCGAACCGAGAACACGGGAACAGACCGTCACCGTCCATGCTGGTGAGACTGCCCCCGTGAACTTCGTCATCTCTCAGAAATAGGCATAACTCGGTAGCCTCCCCTAATTTCCGCGTCCAATTCTTTCGAATTGGCTCCCCAACCACCCTTCAGATTTACTCTGAATGCCGCCAGAACGAGCGTTCCAAAAGGGTCTTACGCCGCAGCCACAACTCAATGATTCGATTGGGCGAAGATTTTGCCTTCGACGTGGTCAGCGAACCGCCTTGGGCAAGAGCTTGCGCTTCTCGTAGAATCGGATCGCGTCTACGGTTAGGGAACTGCGTTTCGCGACCTCGCCGATCTGCATCGCCGTGCTCTCAGTTTGGTGGTTGGTCGCCATGACAGAATCATACAATCTGGAGTGCAGTCCAGAGTCAAACGAAAGGAAGGAGCCGAGATGAACATCGCTTTCCTGATCGGAAGGATTATCTTTGCTACGTTTTGGTTGATGGGAAGTTTCAACCACTTCAAGAACCTCAATTACATGAGCGAGTACGCGAAGGCAAGGGGGACGCCGTCTCCCAAAGTTGCGGTGGGAGGAACCGGAGTGATCCTGCTGCTGGGTGGTCTCAGTATGTTGCTGGGCGTTTATCCCGTGGTTGGGATTATTCTGCTGATCATCTTTCTGCTGGGCGTGTCGTTTCAGATGCACGCCTACTGGAAAGTGGACGACGCGCAAATGAAGCAAATCGACATGATCAATTTCACGAAGAATATGGCGCTTGTGGGGGCGCTTTTGATGTTCTTGCTGCTACCGCATCCGTGGCCGATGAGTCTGGGGATCGGGTAAGCGGCACACGGCATGTGCGGCAGGTCTTTGACCGCAAAGCAGGCGAGTAAAGTGCCATAATGTCGTGAATGGCTTCGATGCTGCAAATATCCGCCCCAGACGCTATCCGGCGAAGTCGCCGGGTGCAAGCTGTCACAATCGCGTGGATGAGCGTGGAGGCTGTGGTATCGCTGTTCGCGGCATGGAGGGCAAGGAGTCCTGTGCTGCTCGCCTTCGGTGGGGACAGTGGCATTGAGCTTTTCTCGGCGGCAGTAGTACTGTGGGGATTTCGTGCAAGGGCAACCCACGAGCACGCGGAAAGGCAGACGGCTCATGTCGCGGGGGCTCTACTGTTCGCCCTGGCTGCTTTTGTCGTAATCACTTCGGGCGCGAGTCTGCTGGGCTATATCGAACCCAAGCCCACAGTTCTAGGAATAGCCATTTTGGTCGCGGCCGCCGTCGTCATGCCGTGGCTCGCGAAAGAAAAGCGGCGGCTGTCAGGAACTACGGGGAGTGCTGCGTTGAGGGCGGACGCCGCTCAATCAGCCTTGTGTGCTTA
>DATBEI010000039.1:0-10096 GCA_036269595.1 Candidatus Sulfotelmatobacter sp. | reverse complement strand
ATTCCAGTGAATCCGCAAATTGAGGAATGCCTGGGCGAAAAAGCTTACGCGTCGCTGCTCGATGTGCCGGAAAAGATTGATATCGTCAATATTTTTCGCCGCCCGGAGTTTGTTGAACAACTCGTGGATCAGGCGATCCAGCTGAAAGTTCCCGCCATCTGGATGCAGGAAGGCGTCATTCACGAGAAGGCCGCGGAAAAGGCGCGCCAGGCGGGCATCTTCGTGGTGATGGACCGCTGCATCCTCAAAGACCACCGCGCCCGCCACCGCTAAAAAAAGTCCTTGTCATCCTGAGCGAAGCGAAGGACCTGTGCACTCCGTGCCAGTACAAGGATCCTTCGCCTTGCTCAGGATGACAAATCAAAAAGTCGCGAATCAGGATGGAAATCAAAAAGTCGCGAATCAGGATGACAAATCAAAAAGTCGCGAATCAGGATGGAAATCAGGAAGCCCGGGATGAGAAATCAGAACCGGCGGCCACCACAATTCTTATCGACCCACACCCACAAAAACCACGCTGGCGTCGTCGCGCAAGCTGGCCCCATCGACAAACCCTCGCACGTCATCCACAATGCTCACCGCCGACGAACCTTCCCGCGCCGCGTGTTCTGACAACCGGCATAGCCCGTACTCTTCGCCGCTCGCGTTTTCCGCTTCCGTAATGCCATCGCTATAGAAAACCAGTTTCGATCCCTCCGAGAGTGCGATCTGAGTCTCCGAATAATCTCCGCAGCTCAAACCCAGGGGCAGTCCGCGCTCGGTGTCGAGAAAGTGTTCGCCTTCGTGATCGACGAACAGGGGCCGCAAGTGTCCCGCGTTAGCAAATGTTACCGTGTGCTGCGACGGATCGAGCACGGCATAGACCATGGTCACGAACTTTCCCGCGGGAAAGTCATCCACCAGCAACTGGTTGAGCCGCGTCAGAACTTCGCCGGGTGTGCAGCAAGCCTCCGCCAAAGACCGCAGCACGCCGCGCGTCGCCGACATGAGCAGTGCAGCCGCCGTGCCCTTTCCTGATACATCGGCTAGAACGAGCCCCCAACGCCCGTCAGGAAACGGAATGAAGTCGTACCAATCGCCGCCCACAGCTCGTGCTGGTACGCTCAAGCCAGAAACCGCGAAGCCCGGAATGTAGGGGGAACTCTTTGGCAGCAGCGCCTGCTGCATGGCGCGCGCTTCCTGCGCTTCGCGATCCAGGTCGGCGCGTTCGGCGCGCTCCGACTGCAAACGCCGCGCATTGTGAATCGCAACCGCAATGTGATCGCACAACGCCTGCAAAATTCGTAACTGCTGCCGCGGAAAACCGTCGACCTCCGGATGCGACGCCGTGAATACACCTACCAGTTGATCGCCGACGTGCAGCGGGATCGCCACCTCCGACAGCGTCGACTCCTCGCAGGAGACGTAGTACTGATCGTTGCGGACGTCTGGAGCGTAACGCATCTGGCCGTTGGCCGCGACAAAGCCGACCATCCCTTCGCAGCCAATTTTCAGGCGATGCCCTTTGTGATGCAGGGTGCAGCCGCGCACGCCGCTCAACACCATTTCGCCGCGCCGCTCGTCGTGCAAGTAAATGCTGGTTTCCAGGCAGCCAAAGGATTCAGTGACCTCCTGAACCACGCTGCTAAGGAGTTGATCGAGATCGAGGATGGAGGTGATTCGTTGCGCGGCCTTCTGCACGCGCTGCAGGTCTTCGATTAAATCGACAGGCAGCGCGCGGCCCGCAACCACTTCGTTGAATGGGGCATTGGGAGTTGCAGCCATGGCACCAGTCCTTGCGATGGAAGGAGGTACGGCAAACCCTCGCCGATGTCCAATAGGATGAAGCGCGGGCGCGCTAAGATTCTTTCTTTGGCTGGTCGGGGGCGTCTCCTCGGGCCCGCGAACGCTGCCGCCTGATCTCTTCCATCCGCTCCCGGATGCGCTTTTCAATGCCTTCCTGTGTAGGACGGTAATACACGCGGTCTTGCAGATTATCGGGCAGGCACTGCATGTCGGCGACTTTGGTTTCGAGATCGTGGGCGTACTGATATCCCTGCCCGTAACCAAGTCCCTTCATCAACCCGGTCGGCGCATTGCGCAGGTGCAGTGGGACCGCGTCAGCAGCCGTTTGTTCGACATCCTGCTGGACTTCGCCGTAGGCCGTGTACAACGCATTCGATTTGGGCGCGACCGACAGATAAACGACTGCCTGCGCCAGAGCCAGGTTGCCCTCTGGCATGCCGATAAAGTCGACGGCATCGCGCGCTGCCATGCACAACGAAAGCGCATTCGGATCGGCCAGGCCAATATCTTCCACCGCCATACGTACCACGCGGCGCGCGACATACAGCGGATCTTCTCCCGCTTCCAGCATGCGTCCCAGCCAGTACAGTGCGGCGTCCGGATCGCTGTTGCGCACCGATTTATGCAGCGCCGAGATCAGGTTGTAATGCTCTTCGCCGGTTTTGTCGTAGAGCAGAGTGCGTTTCTGTAGCGCGTCGCGCACGATCTCGTCAGTAATCTCCCTCGAAGCGGGTGCAATTTCTGTCAAGCCGGGTGCCACATTTCTCGCGTCGTTTGCGAGAAGTGGGGTTTTTGCCAACCCGGCGGCTATCTCCAGAACGTTGTAGGCGCTACGCGCGTCGCCGCTGGTGTAGCTGGCGATTTTACGCAGCACATCATCAGAGGCTGTGAGATTCTTTTCTCCCAACCCGCGCTCGCGATCGGCAAGCGCCCGCCGCAGCAGCAGCACGATCTGCTCTTCGGTGAGCGGCTTCAGAACATAAACACGGCAGCGCGACAGCAATGCCGAGTTGATTTCGAACGAAGGATTTTCGGTGGTCGCGCCAATTAGCCGGATGTTGCCTTTCTCCACGTGCGGCAGAAAAGCGTCCTGCTGCGCCTTGTTGAAGCGATGAATCTCGTCGATGAAGACAATCGTGCGCGTGCCGTACTGGCGCGCTCGCTCGGCGTCGGCCATGACTTGCTTGATCTCTTTGATTCCCGCCAGCACGGCGGAGAACTCAATGAACTCCGCCCTGGTCATTTTGGCGATGATTTTGGCGAGCGTAGTCTTGCCCGTGCCCGGCGGTCCCCAGAAGATGAGCGATCCGGTATCGTCGCGGTCGACTTGGGTGCGCAGCGGTTTGCCCGGGCCGATCAGGTGCTCCTGCCCGACGTACTCGTCGAGGGTGCGCGGACGCATGCGGTCGGCCAGCGGACGCGTGGCATCCGCCTGCGAACCACTGGCATTCGGAATGGGCTGGAACAGGCTCATAAGCCGAGGCGCATGCAATGGGTGAGAGTAACCAGTTCTCCCGATCCCACCACTCTCGCGCTTTCGCGGCGCACACTTCAGCTTATCTCATCCTGGTTTTATAAGTTTTGTCGTCGTTTATAAATTTTGTCATCAAGTTTTGTCATGAAGTTTTATCATGAAGTTTGTCATGAAGTTTTGTCATCCTGAGCGAAGCGAAGGACCTGTGTAGTCCCCGGCGAGATGCACAGGTCCTTCGCTTCGCTCAGGACGACAAGAGGGTAGCGCTGCTAAGTTGTTGAGGCTTCGTGAAAGTGATTGAAAAGTCGTTAAAGGGCCCTGCGGGGCTCTAGGAGAGATAATTGCCGGTCGGGAGGGGCTGACCCTGCTCACCGCATCGATCGTCGCTCCCAGGGCCGTTTCCGGGCCCGCAAAGGGCATTCCAGCAGGCGGCTTAAACGCTTCTGAGGGGAGGAAATCGTCCTTTTGGGAAACTACGCACAAATATGCAATACTTATTTGTACGTACAAAGCGCGGCTAAAGCGCCGCTACCCTCGCCGAATCAACGAATTGCAGCTCGGGGGCGGACGGCAGTACGCCAATTTCTGCCGCGTAACGATAGAACAGCCGCAACCCTTCCAGGCACCCAGCATCCAGCTGATAATGAATGTTCTCAGTCAGATAGGCGCGAACCGCAGCTTCGCTGATGCCCAGGCGGGGTGCCCATTCGCGGGCGGTAGCGTTCAGGTTCGCAGGCTCCAGTCCGTGATCGCGGGAATTCTGAAACACGGCCGGCAAATCCAGCGAAGATGAAGTTTCGCGGAGCGCATTTTTGCGAACGGCCCAGAACGCGAAGACAAAAGGCTTGCCGGTATGCCGAATCCATTCCTCCGCCAAGTCGAGCGTGTGATAACCTGCGCGGTCGACCATCAGAGCCGGATCGCCGATCAGCAATCCCGCATCGTGCTGGGCCAGCATCCGGTCAACGTCGGGCTTCATCGCGGTGAAAGTTCTTCCACCGCCTAACCACTTCTCAAACAGAACCTTCGTCAGCGCTACCGACGTCATCGACGAGGTGTCGAGCGCAACCGTCCGAACCTGCTCGATCGGAACTTTGTAGACCAGCAGAATCGAGCGCACGGCGCGTCGCGAGGCGATCGCCAATTCGGGCAGTACCAGCAAATCTGGAATTTCGGCATAGGCCGCCGCGGGAATGATTCCTATATCGGCCGTCCCCTCGGCCAGCGATCGCGCGCAGTTCGAGGGCAACGTGTAGGAAATATCAAACTCGCGGCCGGCCTCGCCATGCTCGAAATCCCACATCAATGGAGCGGTATTCAGGTAGGAAATGGCGGAAATTCGTAAACGTCGCATGCTTTCCACAATTTTAACAAAGCCATTGTGACGCATAACCTTGACACGGTTCCGCGCGGCTCAGTACAGTCCGCTCGGAGTTCCTTTTTGTCCAACGCCGCAGTATCTCCGGCCGCGACCCATCTGCTCGAATGGCTGGCCATTTCGCTCACCCCTGGTCTGGGCGCCACGAAGGCGCGCAAACTGGTTGAACACCTCGGATCGGCCGAAGCGGTGTTTCGGGCCTCGTTGACGGAACTTGAAAGCACCGGGATTCAAGCCATGTCCGCGCAATCGCTGGCGACTGGGAAGTCGGCGGAACTGGCGCGCGAGGAGATTGCTCGCGCTGCCGCCGCCGATATCGCAATGGTCTCGCTGGACGACCCCTCGTACCCGCCGCGCCTGAAAGAAATCTACGATCCGCCGCTGGTGCTGCGCGTTCGCGGCAACGCGGAGGCGTTGACCTGTCCCGGCATTGCCATGGTGGGAACGCGGCATCCTACGCCCTACGGATCGGGTATGGCTGAGCGTCTGGCTTGCGACCTGGCGGCGCAGGGTTTGGTCATTATTAGTGGGATGGCGCGGGGCGTCGACACCTCGAGCCATCGCGGCGCCATCACTGCCAAGGGCAAGACCATCGCGGTGTTTGGCACGGGCGTGGACGTGATCTATCCCAAAGAAAATTCGCGGCTCTCGGAACAAATTCTGGCGCTGGGGGGCGCGCTGATCTCCGAATTTCCTTTGGGAACATTTGCCGCTCCGCAGAATTTTCCCATCCGCAATCGGATCATCAGCGGTATGTCTTGCGGCGTGCTGGTGGTGGAAGCCGCGGAATATTCGGGCACACGCATCACCGCGCGCTGCGCCCTGGAGCAGAATCGCGACGTCTTCGCGGTGCCCGGCAACGTGACCAATAAAAATTCATGGGGACCAAACACGCTGATCAAACAGGGCGCCAAGCTGGTGGCAACCTGGGAAGACGTGTGGGAGGATCTCCCGACAGAAGTACGACTTGCATTGACTCCGCCCGCCTCGCCTGAATCCACGGGCGGTTCCTCCGCATCTCTATTCCCAGACGCAGGGCTTCCTCCCCACGAAAAGCGAATCCTGGGCATGCTGAAGGCCGACACGGCCACGCAGATCGACGAAATTGTCGAGCGCCTGGAAAACGAAATGTCCTCCTCGGAAATCTTTGCCGCATTGTTTGAACTGGAGTTGAACGGCAAAGTACGGCAGATGCCGGGGAAGAATTTTGTAAAAAGCTTTTAGAGAGCTTCTAGCTTCTAGCTGCTAGCTTCTAGCCAACCGGGAAAGGATGGATCGCCAATGGAGGACTTCAAGAACCTGAAAGTCTGGGACAAGGCGCATCAATTGACGTTGGCGATCTATCAGAGCACACGCAAATTTCCTAGAGAAGAGATCTACGGATTGACCAGTCAGATACGGCGAGCATCCGCCTCGATTGGCGCCAATATTGCGGAAGGTTGCGGCCGAAGGTCGGATCCGGAGATGAAGCGTTTCGTTCAGATTGCGAGAGGTTCGGCAAACGAATTGGAATATCACCTAATGCTGGCAAGAGATTTAGGGCTTCTGGCAGTCGGCGAGTTCAACGAGTTGGAAGCAAAAACGCTGGAAATTCAGCGGATGTTGGCCGCGCTGACCCAACGATTGGGGCCGCCGGTTTTGGCTAGGAGCTAGCAGCTAGAAGCTAGCAGCTTTTCACCCGTAACTTGTTGCTTTCCGCCCATTCGTGCTAGCTTCGAAATTAGACTCCAAGGAAATTGAGGATACTTTGTCTAAAGGTTTAGTTATTGTCGAATCGCCGGGCAAGGCGAAAACCATCCAGAAATATCTGGGGAAGGGCTTCACGGTCGAGGCTTCGCTCGGCCACGTGAAGGATCTGCCCAAGAGCACGCTGGGTGTGGATATCAAGAACGACTTCGAGACCGACTATGTGGTCATCCCCGGCAAAGAGAAGGTTGTCGCCAAGCTGAAAAAGCTGGCGGCCTCGGCGGATGCGATTTACCTGGCGCCTGACCCGGACCGCGAGGGCGAGGCCATCGCCTTCCATCTCGCGTTCGAACTCGATGGCAACGGCAAAAAAGCCAAAAAAGCCAAGAAGCCGAAGAAGGGCGAGGAAGAACCACCACCGCGCATTCAGCGCGTAACCTTCAACGAAATTACCAAGCGGGCCGTGCAGGCTGCGTTCGAACATCCGCGCGCCATCGACCAGAACCTGGTGGACGCGCAGCAGGCTCGCCGTGTGCTCGACCGACTGGTGGGCTACCAGGTTTCGCCGCTGCTGTGGGACAAGGTTCGCCGCGGCCTCTCCGCGGGACGCGTGCAGACGGTTGCGCTGCGATTGATTGTCGAGCGCGAACGCGAGATCAAGGCGTTCGAGAAAAAGGAATATTGGACGATCGACGCGCACCTTGCCGCCAGCAAGCCCCCGGCGTTCGACGCGAGGTTTGTAGGCAAGGGCGAAGAGAAAGTTGAAGTCACCAACGGGGAAGACGCCGAAAAGATTCGCGCCGCGCTGGAAAAATCCGACTGGGTGGTGCGCTCGGTCGATAAGAAAGAACGGCGCCGCAACGCCGCGCCTCCGTTCACCACCAGCAAACTGCAGCAGGATTCGTCGCGCAAACTGCGTTTCAGCGTGAAGCGCACGATGATGATCGCGCAGCGCCTGTACGAGGGCGTGGAACTGGGGGAAGAGGGCTCGATCGGTCTCATCACCTACATGCGTACCGATTCGGTCCGCGTTGCGCCGGAAGCGATTCAGGAAGTCCGCGAATATGTTGGCAAGGAATATGGCCCAACCTACTTGCCTGAAACGCCGAATACTTATAAGGAGAAGAAAGACGCGCAGGGCGCGCACGAGGCGATCCGTCCCACTTCAGCGATGCGCCATCCCGACCAGGTCAAGCAATACTTAAAAGAGGATGAGTTCAAAGTTTACAAACTGATCTGGCAACGTTTCGTGGCGTCACAAATTAATCCTGCGGTGTTCGATCAGACCACGGTCGACATCGATGCCAAGAATGGGGCGGATGTGTACTGGTTCCGCGTGACGGGATCGGTTTTGAAATTCGACGGCTTCCTCAGAGTCTACGAAGAGTCGAAAGAAGGCAAGGACGAGGAAGACGAGGAACTGAAACACAAACTGCCCGCGCTCGAAGCGGGACAGAAGCTCACGCTCAAGGAACTGAAGCCGGAGCAGCATTTTACCGAGCCGCCTCCGCGCTATAACGAGGCGTCGCTGGTGAAGGAACTGGAAGAGCGCGGCATCGGCCGGCCGTCGACCTACGCTGCGATTCTGTCGACCATCCAGGAGCGGCAGTACGTACAAAAAGTCGGCGGCAAATTTTCTCCCACAGAAATTGGCCTGGTCGTGACCGATCTGCTGGTGGAAAATTTCCGCGACATTTTCGACGTGCAATACACCGCGCATCTGGAAGAAGAACTCGACGAAATCGAAGAGGGCAAAGAGACGTGGACCGACACGCTCGGCGACTTCTACAAAAAATTCCAGAAAGATCTCAAATATGCCGAAAAGCATATGGAGAACGTCAAGCGGATGGAGAAGCCCACGGACGAGAAGTGCGAAAAGTGCGGCGCGCCGCTGGTGATCAAATGGGGCAAGCACGGCTCGTTCTACGCCTGCAGCACTTACGATAAAGAAGATCCAAATACCTGCACCTTTACCAAAGAAAATCCCATCAACCTGCCCGACCTGGATTCTGCCGATGTGCAGGGGACTGGCGCCGCCGAGGAGTATTGCGAGAATTGCGGCCGCGTGATGGTGTTGAAACGCGGGCGCTTCGGGCAGTTCATGGCGTGCACGGGATATCCCGATTGCAAGACCACGCGGCGTTTGGACCAGGGCAAGAAAGTTCCCGATATTCCGCTCGACGAGCTTTGCCCCAAGTGCGGGCGCAATATGATGATTCGCCACGGGCGCTATGGCGAGTTCACGACTTGCAGCGGATATCCCGAGTGCAAGTATGTGAAGCAGAATTTCATTGGCGTGAAGTGCCCGGAATGCAAAGACGGCGAACTGGTGGAGAAGCGCGCCCGCAAGGGAAATACGTTTTACGGTTGCGGGAATTATCCCAATTGCAAGTTCACCTCGGCGCACAAGCCGATTCCGGAAAAATGTCCAACATGCGGCCACGAATATCTGGTGGAGAAATTCCTGAAGGCGGGGCCGGTGATCGCGTGCCCGAACAAAGAGTGCGACTACGAGCGGCCCAATCCCGCGGCGGAAGCGGCGGCCAGCACCAACGCTTGAATTTTGTAATTGGGTAATTTTGTAATTGAGTAATTTGAAGACGAGCCCCGTTTACTCTTCGCATTACAATTACTCAATTACTTAATTACCCAATTTTAAAATCCACTTTGAGGTTGCAGGATGGCGAAAAAGCCGACCACTGCTGATGCCGAACTGATTCTTAAACTCTACGATTTGCGCCGCGAGGCGGAGATGCGCAAGGCGCGCCACTGGTGGGTCGGTGAATTCTTCCCGGAGAGTGCCGACGATTTTCTAAAAGTGGCTTGGGGCATGGGCACACAGGAAAATAATTGGCTCCGTCAGGTTGGTGGGTATTGGAGCATGGCGGCGTCTTTTGTGCTGCAAGGAGCGCTGAACGAAGAGCTATTTATTCAGCCGGCAGTGAGCGGCGAAATGTATTTTCTGCTGGCGAAGGTGCATCCATTTCTGAAGGAGCTTCGGGAAAAGTTGGGAGATCCGCACTTCTTCGGAAACATCGAGAAGCTTGTCATGCACTCCAAGTTTGGGCGGGAACGGTTGAAATTCACACTGAAGCGCGTTGAAACCATGCGCCAGAAACGGGCTGAGCGCAAAGTCAGCTAAACCTGCACCACAAAGGGCACGAAGGTTTCCTTCGTGAACCCGGGTTTCTTTCTTCCTCGATTAGCTCGATTTGTACGGATTTCCAAATCACTTCAATAAAAGGACTCGAAACGGGGCGTAATTCGCCTGAAGCGATAAATCTTGGACCACGAAGGTTCACGAAGGAAAACAAATTTGGTATTTCCAGGATTTCCTTTGTGGACCTTCGTGTCCTTGGTGGTGCAGGGGTTTTAGCGTGAGCAGGATCACTTCGCGGCTTACCATATCTGTTATCCTAATCGGCTGTGCGGATGATTTGGTGGTTTCTGATACTGGGTGGGAGCACGCTGGTAGTGGTGTGCGTGGCGATCGCCCTGTATGTGCATTTGCGGCATCACCTGCAAAAGGCGCACCACTCGCACGAGGAAACAATCGACAGCCACCGTCAGCCGAACAGCATCGAACGCTGAAGTTTGGCTCGTTCGTGGAGATTCGATATGGCAGAATCTGCGATTCAAACTTTCCCTACTCCCCAGGAGCGGGCCTTGGAGGCCTCGCGGCAGGTTGCGCTGGTGGTCGGCGCGAGCCTGGTCGTGGCGCTGTGCGCCCGCATCACCATTCCGTTAATGCCGCTCACGCCCGTGCCTCTCAC
>DATBEI010000154.1:0-2584 GCA_036269595.1 Candidatus Sulfotelmatobacter sp. | reverse complement strand
TGGATTGCAATGTGAATGCCAAGCCCTGCGGCAGGCCACGGCAATTGGGGAAATGGCTGAGTGCGTGGAACTTGTACCTGACTGCGAAGACTTCCGTGAACGGAAGCTAGCTGCCAGAAACCTGGCAAGGTGCCATGCTGCCGACATGTGCGAAGATTTTGCGGATCTTGTTTTGCTGCTTTGACACGCATCGGGCCGACGTGTCCGCATGAATTTCTGGCCTTCGCTTCCAAGCGGACAAGAAAATGCCAACCGAAGTCATCTCTGCTCCTCTCTGGCCAGAAGTGGCACCTTCTCACCCTAGGCTCTGACGGACGATTTCACGAGTGGCAGAACCGCCACATTTGGTATCATCTGTGCCATGCGCGTTTATGTAGTAGCACTCGATGGTGTCTTCGATCTGGGCTTGTCAGCCATTCTGGATGCATTCCAGACCGCGAACGAATTGATTGAGATGACTGGACTCGCTGTTCCACGGTTCGAAGTCAAGATCGTAGGCATGCGAAAGTCAGTGCGAACTTCACACGGCCTGAAGGTCCCGATTCAGCCGGTTGGAAGACAAAAGCCTGAATGCGTGATTGTCCCGGCAATCGCATGCAAGACACCCGATACCCTGAAAGCAGGTCTAGCCAGGCCTGACGTCCGCGACGCTGCGAAGGCGTTTAGAAAGTGGGCGAACGATGGAGCAACGTTGAGCGCTGCTTGTGCTGGAACCTTTGTTCTGGCTGAATCTGGTCTGCTCAACCAGCAACGCGCAACCACCACTTGGTGGCTGGCGCCAATGTTTCGCGAACGATACCCTCAGGTATTGCTGGACGAATCGAACATGGTAGTCAAGTCAGGAAACGTTGTGACCGCCGGAGCGGCTCTAGGTCATATGGATCTAGCCTTATGGCTGATACGTCGCGTCAGCCCCGAACTCGCCTCGCTCACGGGAAGATATCTCATTGTCGATTCCAGGCCTTCTCAAACTGCTTATGCTCTTACCGATCACCTAATCCACTCCGACCCGGTTGTACATCACTTCGAACGCTGGGCGCGTGCGCGACTCGCGCGTGGATTTTCTCTCGACAGTGCTGCGAAAGCCGTAGGTGCAAGCAAAAGGACGCTTACCCGGCGGCTGCAGAGCGTCCTTGGCAAATCTCCGATGTCATATTTCCAAAGTCTGCGCGTTGAACGCGCGGTGCATCTCCTGAAGACCAGCAAGGCAAGTGTCGATGAGATTGCCACAAAGGTCGGGTACACGGACGGTGGAACGTTGCGACTCCTTCTGCGACGGCGGCTGAAACTCGGAGTGAAGGAGATTAGAAGAGCTGCCTGATCCATTCCACTCATTGACAAATCCAAGAGCTTGCGCATTGAGCTACGACTGCGCCCACGCAAGTAGTTCACTTTTGTGTCTTCGCGGCTACACTATCTGAGTGTCATGAGCCTTCAGGAAATGCCCGATTTTCCTAAAACGGCAGTTCGCGAGAGCCGGATGCCAAGCTTCTGCATCCTGAGCTGAAGCGTCGAACGCTTCACTCCAAGACGCGCCGCGGCTCCGTTTGTCCCTGCAACTACTCCATTCGCCTCTTCCAGAGCACGCAGAATCTGATTTCGCTCCGTCTCTTCCAGCATCTTCTGAAGGCTCTCATGGGACGCTGATTTGGCTGTAGTGACGACGGGAGCTGAAGTCGAGGCCACATCTGGAGTGAGTTCTGACAGGGCGACATTCAGCACAGGACCTCGCGAGATAATGACAGCCCGCTCGATTACATTTTGAAGCTCTCGAATATTACCCGGCCAGTGATAGCGGACCAGCGCCTGCATGGTTTCAGACGGAATGGTGTCGATCACGCGCTGATTCCGGCGGCTGAATTCCTTGACGAAGTGGCGTACGAGCTGTGGGATATCTTCCTTTCGCTCCCGCAATGACGGCACTCGGATAGGAAAGACATTCAGCCGATAGTACAAATCAGAGCGGAATCTCTGCTCCTCGACCATGGTCTTAAGATCGCGATTCGTCGCGGCGATCAACCGTGCATCGGTGCGAATGGTGCGCGTGCTGCCCAGGCGTTCGAACTCTCGCTCCTGGAGCACTCGCAAGAGTTTTGGCTGCAACTCCAGGGGGATTTCGCCGACTTCATCCAGGAATATAGTCCCGCGATGCGCCAGTTCGAAGCGGCCAACCCGCTGCGTGATGGCGCCGGTGAATGCACCTTTCTCGTGGCCGAACAGCTCGCTCTCCAGCAACCCCGTCGGAATCGCCGCACAATTCAGCTTCACAAAGGCGTTCGACTTCCTGGAGCTAAGATTGTGCAGCGCTCGAGCGATCAACTCTTTTCCGGTCCCGGTCTCTCCACATATGAGCACCGCGGAATCGGCGGGCGCCACCGTCTCGATTTCTTGCAGGACGCGGCGAAGGGGTTCGCTATTTCCGACAATCTCTTCAAAGTAAAGCTCGCTGCGGATCTCGGATTCAAGATAGACGTTTTCCTGCGCGAGCTTATCCTTGAGTTCGGAAACTTGCCCATACGCGATGGAATTTTCAACGGCCAGAGCGATCTGATTGGCAACCTGACTGAAGAAGGAAAGCTCATCC
>DATBEI010000283.1:0-15555 GCA_036269595.1 Candidatus Sulfotelmatobacter sp. | reverse complement strand
CGATGGCTTCGTCGCGCGGCAGAACTTTCGAGATGGCGAAGAAACATACCTGCATGATGGTGTTCATGCGCGAACCCATGCCAGCTTCCTGCGCAACCTTGTAGGCGTCGATGGCGTAGAGCTTGGCTTTCTTAGCGATGAGCTGCGACTGCACTTCGCGCGGCAGGTGCTCCCAGACTTCATATCGATCAAACGGACTGTTGACCAGGAAGACTCCGCCCGGGACCAGCGCGCTCAGCATGTCGTAGCGCTCCAGAAAAATCCATTGGTGGCAGGCGATGAAGTTTGCTTTCGAAACCAGATAGCTGGAATGAATCGGCTGCGGCCCGAAACGCAGGTGCGAGACGGTCATCGCGCCAGATTTTTTCGAATCGTAAACAAAATATCCCTGCCCGTAATTGTTAGTATTTTCGCCAATGATCTTGATGGAATTCTTGTTGGCGCCAACGGTGCCGTCCGCGCCCAGGCCGTAGAACAAGGCGCGTACCACGCTATCGGGCTCGGTCGAAAACGACGCGTCATACTCGAGGCTGGTGTGGGTGACGTCGTCATTGATCCCGATGGTGAAATGATCTTTCGGCTGATCCTGCTTCAGGTTGTCATAGACCGCCTTGACCATGGCGGGCGTGAATTCTTTCGAGGAAAGGCCGTAGCGGCCGCCGACCACCGATGGCGCATCCTTCATGGCGCCGTAGCCGAGCTTCAGTCCTTCATTCAGCGCGCCCACTACATCGAGGTAGAGCGGTTCGCCGATCGCGCCCGATTCCTTGGTGCGATCGAGGACTGCAATCTGCCGCACGGTGCAAGGAAGGGCTTCCAGGAACGACTTCACGCAGAAGGGGCGATATAAGCGCACTTTGAGCAGGCCGACTTTCTCTCCGTGGGCGTTCAGATATTCCACGGTCTCGTGCGCCGCTTCGGCGCCGGAGCCCATCATCACGATCACGCGCTCGGCGTCGGGCGCGCCGACGTAGTCGAACAGGTGATAGGAGCGCCCGACGAGTTCAGCGAACTTGTTCATCGTGGCCTGCACCTTGGCGGGGCAGACATCGTAGTAAGAATTGGCGGTCTCGCGAATCTGGAAGAAGACGTCAGGATTCTGCGCCGTGCCGCGCAGCACGGGATGATCGGGCGAGAGCGCGCGCTGGCGATGCTCGATGATGCGGTCCATGTTGAGCAGAGCGCGCATGTCGTCTTCGGTGAGCATTTCAATCTTGTTCACTTCGTGCGAAGTGCGGAAGCCGTCGAAGAAATGCAGGAAGGGAATTCGTGTCTCCAGCGACGCCGAGTGCGCGATCAGCGCCAGGTCCATCGCTTCCTGCACGGAGTTCGAGCACAGCATGGCCCATCCGGTGGCGCGGCAGAACATCACGTCGGAGTGGTCTCCGAAAATCGAGAGCGCGTGCGTGGCGAGAGTGCGGGCGGTCACGTGAAACACAGCCGGCGTCAATTCACCGGCAATCTTGTTCATGTTGGGGATCATCAGCAGCAATCCCTGCGACGCGGTAAACGTGGTGGAGAGCGATCCCGTCTGCAGCGCTCCGTGCACCGCCCCGGCGGCGCCGCCTTCGCTCTGCATCTCGATCACATGCGGCACGCTGCCCCAGGCATTGGGCACGCTTTCCGAAGCCCACTGGTCAGCCCACTCACCCATTGGCGACGAGGGCGTGATCGGATAGATCGCGATCACCTCGCTCGCGCGGTAAGCGACGTTGGCGACGGCTTCGTTGGCGTCCATGGTCTTGAATTTGCGCTTCATTGACATCCCCCAATCCACTATTTCGGGAGCGGCCACTGGCGTGACCACCACACTTTCAGAATGCAGGACTGAGGATGTCTATGTCGGGACGTGGGTTCACAGAGGGGTGTGATTAGAATCACATGCCTGACGAAACGTGGTGCAGCCATTGCAGTTAGGTGGATTGCCAGGTTGGGAATGAAATGCTGGCGTGATCAACCCCGCGACTGGATTTTCGCCAGAGCCTGGCGCCCGCGCCACGATAAAATTATGGCGCCCAAGCGAGGCCGTCGGCAAACTTGCCTGCATCGATCAACTTCTGCACGCTCCATTGGGTGAGATCAATGGCCGCAACTTTTCCGCTCGCGGCGCAGGACACGTAGGCTACCTTGCCGTCGGGGCGAACCAGAATTTCCTGTGGCGAGTTCGCGACATCAATGCGGCGCGCTACCTTCATGCTGCCCAGGTCCACGACCGCGACCTGGTTCGCCGCAGGCACAGCGACCAGCAGCCAACGGCCGTCGGATGTTGCCGCCGTGCCATAGCCCAGCCCGGGCAGGGGCACCCAGGTTTTAACTTTGTTGGTCGCTGTGTCGATAACCGCCAGTTGCGGCTTCGTTTGGTCGGAGGTAAATACGAGCTTGTCATCGGCGGAGACTGAAATTCGCTGAACCGTCTTCGCGACGGGGATAATGGCGACTGTTTTTCGTCCGACCATGTCGAGTACGGAAACCGTGCCCGGCCCTACGTTCGCGGTGTAACCGCGATGCCCATCGTGCGAGAGGGCCAGCATGTGCGATTCTTCCTGCCCGGTGGGAATCGTGCCTACAATCTTGCGCGTGCGGGGATCGAACGCGGTCACGGTTTTGTCCAACTCCGTGGTGACATAGAGCAACCCGCTGGCTGGATCGAGGACCGGAAAGTGAGGGCGTACGCCATGACCGAAGTCAATGTCGTCGACAATTTTTCGCGAGCGCAAATCGATGACCAGCATGTCATGGCCATCGATGCCGGGTTTTCCAACGCCGCTGCTGCCATAGATTGGCATAAAAGCAGTGTGGCCGTCGGCCGACGCGGCGATTTCATGGCCGTGAACTTCGGTGGTTTTTTCCGCGATGGTCGCAACCTGCCGCCCTGCGGCGGGATCGATGAGGCTCAGGTTAGCGTCCCCTTGATTGACGACGAGTAAGGTCTGGGCGCCGACGGCTGCAGGGAGCATTCCCAGCGCAAGACATAGCAGCAAGTGGGATAAAAAGTTGAGCTTCCGCATGGGCGAAAGTATAGCCGATCACTTGCCTAGCCAGCGCGCCCAGGCGCCATGGTGAGATCCCAGAACTACGGGCCCACTCCCCCGGTATGACAATCGGCGCAACTGACCTGGGTCAAATCTCCGATGTCGACCGGATGTTTGAACGTTTGCGGCGCCGCAGGAGCTACGCTGCTGACCGTGCCCTCGGTTTGCGACATCAGCGAGTGGCACTGGTTGCAATCTTTGCTGATCACCTTGCCGTCGGCGCTGACGTGCTGGCCATCGTGACAGCGGAAGCAGCCGTTGTAGAAATAATGGCCCAGATTGTTGGGATGCGTCTGCCAATTCAACTTCATCTCCGGGAAAGTAGTGCGCCGGAAAATTTCCTGCACCTCGGTCACCGCATTGCGAATTTCCAGTTGCTTGTTCTTGACGACGTCGGGATATTTCTTCTCGTAGAAATCCTGCAGTCCGGCCGCAATCCCCTGCATGGCCGCATCGGTCGTGGCGTAAGTCCCGGTCAGCACGGTCACTGCCTGCTGCTTGATGAAGGGCAGGGAAATGTCCAGGCGATGCGCCAGCAACGATTGGTCTACGGCCTGATCGGGAGGAACGTAGATGTGCGTCGGCCGGTTGTGGCAGTCCACGCAATCCATGTGGTGGCGCGGCGTCTTGGCAATCTGATCTTTACTGAGCGTGGAGTCCTTCGCGTAGTACTCGGTCACCCGCCCCTGCAAGTCTTCGACATGAATGTAGGAAATAGTCTGGCGCTTTTCGTCAGACGCGACATAGTCGATCTTGTTGGCAATGTTCATGTGCCAGTGAATACCTTCGGGGGCGCCCGTGGCTGGATCGCCGCCGCCAGTCTTGATGATCATCCGAATCTGGCGCAGCGTGTTTTTTTCATCATTCGCGTAATGCGTGAAGACTTTCAACTGCCCGCCGTAGAATTTCTTCGGCCAGTGGCATTGCTCGCAGGTCTCCTGCGCCGGCCGCAAATTGTGTACTGGCGTAGGAATCGGCCGCGGGTACGTTCTAAACAAAGTGGCATAAACCTGGCGGCTGCCCGACAGTTTTGACTTCACAAACCAGGTTGCGCCAGCGCCGACGTGGCACTCTGCGCAGGCAACGCGGGCGTGCGGCGAAAGTTGATACGCCGTGTATTCCGGGCTCATCACCGTGTGGCACAACTGCCCGCAAAATCCCACCGACTCGGTGAATTCGTAGGCCTTGTAACTGCCCGCGATACTGACCATGACAAAGACGACAAGGAACGTCATGAACGAAATGACGGCGCTGCGCTGCGCGGGGTCGTTGAGGTCGATGCGCGGATAAAAGGCGGTGGGCTCGACTTTTTTCCGCCGCTCGATGAGCACGCCCGCCACCATCAACAGCAGTCCGAGCACCAGGAACGCCGGCGCCACCATGTAAGCCAGGATCCCCATGTAGGGACTCGGCTTCGTGGCGATTTGATCGATCATCGTAAACAGAAAAATGTTCGCCAGGCTGACGATTCCCAGCGCCACGCCCGCGAGGCTTAAAGGATTACGCAGCAGCATGCGCAATCCGTGCCGGGGTTCCTGCGCCGCTTGCGGAGTTTGCTCATTGTCCATGTTTGGTTCCGGTTACCGCGGGTTCCTCATCCTGCGCCGCGACTTCGTGCGCCGCTGCGTCTTCGCTGGAATGTCCAAGCGCTTCCGCGATGGCTGCGCCGTCCAGGCCGTGCTCGTCCTGATAGTGGTGCAGCGTCATCTTTCCATCCCACCACGCCCAGTTCATGGGGTAAACGTCCGGGTCGAAGAATACCTGATAGAAATGCCAGACAACGATCGCCAGAGTCGCCAGCACCGCCTCGTAAAAGTGAATCGCAGTGGCGATATCCAGCCACCATCGCGGCAGATGATTGCCCACCAGAACCTTGGCCCAGAGCATGATTCCGGTCACAGCCATGACCACCATGCCCCAAACCAGAGCCCAGTATTCCGCCTTCTCCGCGTAGTTGAAGCGGGTGAATTCAGGTTTGCGGGAAGTTAGACCGAGATAGTAGCAGACATTCTGCCAAGCGGTGCGGGCATCGTCCAGCGTGGGAAATAAATCGCGCACTAACTTCCGCCCTTCGCGGCTGAAGGCGACGTCCAAGATGTGGTAAACGCTCACCCCGATCAGGAACACCGCGGCGATGCGATGCAGCAGTTGCCGTTTATGCTCGCCGAGTGAAAGCATCGAAGCAAACCACGAGTCGGGGAACTTCAACGCAAATCCGGTCAGCACCAGCACTATGAAACTCGTCAGCAGCGTGGCATGCTGCAGGCGGAAGCGCTGCGGCATGCGCATGACGAAATGGTGTTGCTCTTTGCGACGCGCGATCAGCTTGGCCCGCCAGATCACCAGGTTATGCAGCAGCATTCCGCCGATGACCGCGAAGATCATGCTGAGATAGAAGCGGCGAATCCAGCGCACCGCTTTGCTGCCCACGTCGGCCGAGAGTGGCGCGTCCACGTGAACTTTAGCCGCGGTGAATTTTTCGGTCACGCCGGGATGGCACTGCCCGCAGGTTCGCGCCAGGTTGGCATGGTTGATCGTCGACCGCGGATCGGTAGATGGGAAAATGCTGTGCGTCCCGTGGCAACTGGCGCAGTTGGCGACGATCTGCGATCCTCCGCGCGATGCCAGCCCGTGATAGCTCGCCAGATACGTTGTCTCGCGGCGTCCCTCGACTCCGAATTCCTGCGACAGGCGCATGCCTTCATGGCAACGTGCGCAAGTCGCCTGACCTACATTCTGCGCCGACACCGGAGAATTGGGATCGGTGTGCGCCTTGATGGAATGGATGCCGTGGCAGTCGGTGCACACCGGGGCCTGCCAGTTTCCCTTGGCAATGGCTTGTCCGTGAATGCTCTGCTGGAATTCCTTCGAGATGGTGTCGTGGCATTGTCCGCACGTCGTGGGCACGTTGAACTTGAAGATCGGCGACTTCGCGTCCTTGGCGTCGAGAATCTCGTGCGTGCCATGGCAGTCGGTGCAGACCGCCGCCTTTTCCGATCCCGCCGAAACCGCGTGGCCGTGCACGCTCGCCTCGTACGACGCAACCATTTGCGCGCTTTGCCCGGCATCGTTCATCACAAACTTCTGGCTGTGGCAGGCGCCGCAGGTCGCGGGAATGTTGCTGTGGTGTACGCGCGATTTCGGATCGCTGGCCGGCAGCAGTTCGTGCGGGCTGCCGTGGCAGTCCACGCAGGTTGCCGCCTGGTTGTTTCCCGCCTTCACTGCTTTGCCGTGAAAGCTGCGATCGTAGGCCGCCTGTTCATCGGCGTGGCAGGTCGCGCACGAGATTTTCAGCGGAGTCGTCTCGTGCGCCGCGCTTTTTACGTCGGTGTGGCAATCCACGCAGGTAAACATGCTGCCGTGGATGGAATCTTTGAAATGTTGCGGATCGACGTGCAGGCTGACCGGCTTGCCGTTGACATCATGCGTAAGAGAGGCGTCGCTGTGGCACGCCAGGCATTCGTCCGCGGTAGGTTTTGCCGGCTCTTTTTTGGGGGTTGCTTTGGTCGCGGCGAGGACTGTCGAGGCAGTTAAAAAGAGGGTGAGAGCAACTCCGGGCGCAAAAATACTCCGTATCGTTCGCGTGGACATGCTCTCACCCGCCAATCCTTAAGAATTGAACTGTCTCCAGGCGGCCACCTTTCTGGCAGCTGCCTTGTCGAATACTCTTACTTGGCCAGACCGCGAATGTAAGCGACCAGACCCTTGATATCGTCGTCTTTCAGTTTCCCGGCGTAGCTGGGCATCTTGCCTTTGCCTTTGCTGATGATGTCGGTCAGTTGGGCGTCCGACTCGGCTTTCACTTCCGGAGAAGCGAAGTCGCGGGTTCCCATCTTTCCGCCCTTGCCGTCGGCACCGTGGCACATGGCGCACTTTGCTTTATAGGTTGAGGCTGCGTCTTGAGCGACTGCCGGCGAAGAAAAAACTGCGATCACTCCACAAGCCAGCAGACTTAGCAGGCCCATTTGAATAGAGAAACGTGTCATGTTTTGCTTCCTCCTGAGAAAGATATGTCCCGGCACGATATCACGGAGCAAGGGTAGCCGGTGCTCTGACTTGCCAGTGTTCCGAAAGCACGTTTTGTACTGAGATCGTGCTTGTCGTGCCGTGTCCTGTCCTGAGAACTCACTCGCAGGCGTAGGATCACACGCCGCCCAAAGCGGACCTATGGCGGAAGTCACGCGGCCCTGTGACAGCGATCACCGGGCCTTTTTGTCCTATTTGTGATGTCTGTCACGTCCGCCCGTGCGACGCCGCACTGCGATTCCACGCCACCCACGCCTACGATTCCCGCATGCTGAAGGTAATTTCCCCGATTCGCACCAAAGGGTCCGCCGCCCTGGCGGAGTGGACCTCCGCCATGCTGGAAGCGGAGTCGATGCCGTTCTCCAATGCCGCCAAGCTTCCCCTTCGGCCGCTTCAGGTTACGTGGGAGATGACCCAGGCGTGTGAGTGGAAGACCTCGTCAACGCGTGCGGCCGCTCGCCGCGAGCCCGACCGGTTCTCCACCGCCGAGGCTTTTCACCTGATCGATCAAGTGGCCGCCATGCACGTGCCGCTGCTGGCCCTGACCGGCGGAGATCCTTTGACGCGCGCCGATCTGTTTCCGGTGATCGAATATGCTTCGCGGCGGTCGGTGCGCACGTCCCTTACATTGCTTCCGACGCCGTTGCTCGACGCCGAATCCATTGCCGCATTGAAGGCCAGCGGCTTGATGCGGGCGGGATTCTGGCTGCACGGTTCCACGGCGGCATTGGACGACTCCTATCGCGGCCTGCCCGGATCACACAAGCGCACGCTTGAAGTCATCGGCGCCTGCCACGAGGCGCAACTGCCAGTGCAGATCAATACCATCATCGCGCGTCGGAATTTTCACGACATCGATCCCCTGATCGAGTTGCTCACGCGGCTCGACGTCTCCTTGTGGAATGTTTTTTTCTTCGTGCCGCCCAGCCGCGAGCCGACCGGCGAGTTGCTGACCGCCGATGAGCACGAAGACGTTTTTGCCAAGCTCTATGCCGCCTCGAGCGTGATCCATTTTCAGATCAAAACCACCGAGGGCCCGCACTACCAGTGCTATCTGCTGCAGCAGCGCGCCCGCGAATCGCGCGGCCGCATCAGCGATGACAACATTATTACCGGCGTTCCTAACCGCGTGAACGAGGGCCGGGGATTCGTCTTTATCAACCACCAGGGCCAGGTCTATCCCAGCCGCTTCTTGCCGCTTTCCGCGGGAAACGTGATGAACACGCCGCTGGCCGAAGTGTATGGAGAATCGCCACTCTTCGTTTCACTGCGCGATAGCTCGCGGCTGAAGGGCAAATGCGGACGCTGCCCCGTGCGCCATGTCTGTGGCGGATCCCGCGCCCGAGCGTATGCCATGACCGGCGACCTGTTCGCCGCGGATCCGGCCTGCGCATACCAGCCCTAGCTCGGCTGAACTCCGCAGCCGATTCTCATGCAATGTCAGGCAGTTCTCATAACGCACGCGTGCGCGACCACGCTTCGAATTCCACGATGGTGATTGACATCACATCCACCTGTGATTCCTCACGCATGACCGTCCTACGATCCCGGATTATCGCCCCGAAACGTATCGCCAGCCGCCGTCAGCAAAGCCTTGTCACCCTCAGCAAAGCCTTGTCATCCTGAGCGAAGCGAAGGACCTCTGCACGCACCTTCTATTCCAAGAGGCGACGTTTGCTTCCAAAGGGCCGCCGCCCGTCTCCAAATCACGCAGCACTGTGATTCCAATCACACGTACCATTTCGGGAATCGTCCAGACTTGGGGCAAATGCTTGGTTTGCTCGCGAAATATTCCCCCTCTAGTGTGACCGCGATCACCAACGCCCGTGACGCGATGCACGGAGTTTTCCTCCTGCCTCTGGCATTCTTCACTTCGAATTGAGGTGCTCTATGGCTCAAGACAATCGTGACATTCTCGACGTCCTCCGGTTTGAACTGAGCTTCCTGCAAGACGGAGGCTACGGCCGCTCTCCCCACGCGCCCTGGCGGGCACCTGCCATTTTTGAGGACTCTCCCATCTGCCCCAACTTCTGCGATCCGGCGCGGCCGCATCCCTGCGAAAGTTGCCTGCTTGAGCAGTTTGTGCCGCCCGATCGGCGCGCTGAGGCCGTGCCGTGCCGCTTCATCGAAATTACCGAACACGGGCAATCGGTCGAAGATTTCTATCGCACCGGAACGCAGGCCGATATGGAAGAAGCCTTGGCCACCTGGCTGCGCCAACAGATCAAGAAGATAGAGAAGGAGCGCGGCCTTACCCCTAAAGATCTTACTTCTAAAGAAGGAGTGGCGTAGCCCGCAATTCGACGAACGTCAACGAGGCGAAAGTTCTCCGCGAGCACGACCGGCAAGATCGAAATCCAGAAATTCTCCCCAGGAAGAGGTAACGAAAATGAATGAAGATCACGCATATCGAGTGGCCGCGTGGTGGACCTCCGGCCGTACCGGTTTGGCCAAATCGGATTCCGCTCCCAACGCGATTCACTTCACGGCTCCCACCGAATTCGGCGGCCTCGAGGGCCGCTGGACGCCCGAAGAACTGCTGCTGGCCGCCGTCGCCAGTTGCTATACGACAACCCTGCGCGCGATTGCCGGTAACGCGCAATTCGATTTCACCGATTTGCAGGTCGAAGCCAGCGGCACCGTGCGCAAGGTCGACTCCGGATACAGCTTTTCGCAGATCGTAGTTCGCCCCAATCTCAAGATCGCCTCCGCCGAAGAACGCGATCGCGCCCTGGACCTGCTCAAACGCGCGGAAAAACTCTGCCTTGTTTCGCGCGCACTGGGAACGAATCTGAAATTCGAGCCGCAACTGGAAATAACCAAGCCCACCGCGACCGTCTGAGCAGCTTCACGTAGCCCCGGACGCATTCGTCCGGGGCCATTCTTCCTTGCAAATGAAAACTTGGGACGATTGCTTGATCGCTAGTCTGAGAGGTGTGCTCAGAACTTCTTCTCGGCGTTCTCATTTTCCTCGGCGGTCTCTGCGGTCAAAAGCTTCGAGCCCCTGTCACAGCTTCAGCACCGCCGCCACCGACGACGGATCCTCCATCGCGCTCAACGTAAATCCCACTTTCTTGAAAATGGCCTGCGTGGCCAAATTGTCGCGCAGAATTTCTCCGCACAATCTTTTAAATTTTTCCTCGCGCGCTACCCGCGCCACGCTCGCGAGCAGTTCGGTCCCCAGTCCCAGGCGATGCCAGCGATCAGAAACCAGCACCGCCGCTTCGGCCTCCACGCGATTAATGGCGCTAAAACGCCCCACGCCTAATACCTCGTGCTCGCCCGTCTCGGGATTCACGTGGTCGGCGACCAGCGCAAATCCGCGATCGTAGCTGCCAAAGCAGATGCGCACCAGCCGCTCATGTTCCACTCGCGTGCTCAAGCTCAGCGAGCAAAAATACCGCAAGTAAACGCTGCGCTCGGAAAGTGTTTTGTGAAACCGCACCATCAGCGGCTCATCTTCGGGACGAATCGGACGAATCGTCACCGCAGTGCCGTCCTTCAATTTCCACTGCCACACATACTGCAAGGGGTACGGCCGGATCGTGGGACGAGGCAACTCCGCAGCCTGCATCGCGGAATCGTGAACCACCACGCGCGCATCCAGCGCAAGCAACTGTTCAGGCGTCGCCAGCAGCGGATTGATGTCGATCTCCTTAATCCACGGCTGCTCCATCACCAATTGGCTGAATCGCACCAGCAATTGTTCCAGCGCCGGCAGGTTTATCGGTTTACGCCCGCGCACTCCCAGCAGCGCCGAATAAATTTTCGTCTGCTCCATCAAGCGCTGCGCCAGCGTGGTATTCAGCGGAGGAAGCGCCAATGCGCGGTCGCGGTACACCTCCACCATCACGCCCCCCGAACCAAACAGGATTACCGGCCCAAACTGCGGATCGATCGCGCTGCCCAGGATCAACTCGTATCCGTCGCGCTTCGCCATGGGCTGCACCGTGACGCCGGCAAAATGTTCCGCCCCCGCCTTCTCGCTGACCGCCGCTCGGATCGCGCGATAGGCGTTGCGCACTTGTTCCGCATTCTGCAGTCGCAGGCGAACTCCATCTACGTCGGTCTTGTGCGCGATCGTGTTCGACAAAAGTTTCACCACCACCGGGTAACCAATCTCCTCCGCGCACGAGACAGCTTGCTCTTCTGTTTCTGCCGCGCGCGTTTCCACCGCCGGAATTCCGTAATGCGCCAGAAGTTGCTTGGCTTCGAATTCGTTGAGCATGGTGCGGCCGCTCTCCCGCACCCGCTGCACCATTTCATGCACCTTCCCACGCGCTCCTCCGGCCGCCTCCGCCCCCTCCACCAGTGCCGGAGTCTCATAAAGCCCGCGCAGGTTGTAGGTGTAGCGCCACATGTAAGTGAAGGCGCGCGCCGCCGTGTCGGGATAAGAAAATGTCGGAATGCCCGCGGTGTTGAGAATCGCTGTTCCCTCCGCAACGCCGTCGCCGCCCATCCAACTCGCCAGCAGCGGCTTGCCGGTGGAGTGCGCGAGCGCTTTCATCCGCTCCGCTACCTGCGTCGGATCGGCGAGTCCCTGCGGCGCGATGATCGCCAGCAGCCCATCGCTCCCTGGATCTTTCGACGCAATGTCGACCGCCTTTACATATCGCTCCGCATCGGCGTCGGCCAGCACGTCAATCGGATTGCTGTGGCTCCAGTGATGCGAGAGAAAACTGCTCAACTGTTCCAAGGACGAAGAAGAAAGCGCAGTGAGTGCACCGCCAGTTGCGATCAGAGAGTCCGTCGCCAACACTCCGGGACCGCCGGCGTTAGTGACGATGGTCAGCCGCGGCCCGCGCGGACGCGGCTGCTTGCTCAACACCTCCGCCATATAAAAAAGGTCGGCAATGCTCTGCACGCGCAGCACGCCGCAGCGCCGGAACGCAGCTTCCAGCACGTCGTCGCTGCCGGTCAGCGCGCCGGTGTGCGATGCCGCCGCGCGCGATGCCGCCTCCGACCGTCCCGCTTTGATGACGATGATGGGTTTGCTCAGCGCGGTCTCGCGCGCCGCCGAAAGAAATGCCCGCGCGTCTCCCACCGACTCCATATAGAGAAGAATGCTCTTGGTGTGTGGATCGTCGCCGAAGTGATAAATGAGATCGCCCCAACCCACGTCGAGCATGGATCCGGTCGAAACGATCGTGCTGAATCCCACTTGCTCGCGCAAGCTCCAATCCAAAATCGCGGTTTGCATCGCGCCGCTCTGGCTCAAGAACGCGACGCTGCCTTTGTGCGGCATGGTCTTGGCGAAGGTCGCGTTCAATCCGATTGTCGGATTCATGAACCCCATGCAGTTGGGCCCAATCAAACGCATGTCTCCATGCGCTGACCCCCGCGTCAGATGTTCCTGAATTTTTTCTTCCAGCCGTGCGCCTTCTTCTCCCTGCTCGCGGAATCCCGCCGAGATTACCACCGCCGACTTCACGCCCGCGTCCACGCATTCACCAATAATTTGCGGCACGGTCTGCGCCGGCGTCACCACCAGCGCCAGGTCCACCCCGCCCGCGATATCTCCAATATGTTTGTAGGTTTTGAGCCCGAGCACTTCGCCGTGACTGGGATTCACGGCGTAAACCTGAATGGGAAATTTACTTTGCAGCAAGTTCGCAATCACACTACGGCCGACTGTGCCTGGCCGATCAGTGGCTCCAATCACCGCCGCCGATCGCGGCTTGAACAGCGCGTCCAATCCCGCGCGCGCTGGAGGCGCCGCAGTATAAACCTTGCCGACGCGCGATGGCGCAGAGGCGCTAGTTGCTTCGCTCACTGATTTCCTCCCGCGAACGCGAACGCAGACATTTTTTCACATCTTCAGCGAGCCGCCACGCACCAATTTTCCGCGCAAACTTCCCCCATCGTTGCACAGTTTCTTGCACCTGTCTGTGACGGCAAATGCGCTTGATCACACGCCTTCGTGATGGTGATCACACGCATATTTACGGTGCTACAATCCCCACAGGAGGTGCCCAGTGCGCGCCCCTTACGGTCTAAATATTCTTGATAATTGCCTCACGTGTCCGGTGCGAGAGGAACATCTGTTCTGTAATCTTTCAGTCCAAGCCGGGCAACGCCTCAACGAAATTAAATCCACCGCCGTTTATCCCAAGGGCGCGATGCTCTTTATTGAAGGGCAACAACCCCGTGGCGTTTTTGTGCTCTGTGCGGGCAAGGCAAAACTTTCCACCTCGTCCCGCGAAGGCAAAACCATCATCACGAAACTTTCCGAGTCAGGCGACGTTCTTGGTCTTAATTCGGTCGTTTCCAACCGTCCGTATGAAGTCACCGCCGAGATGATGGAACCAGGCCAGGCGAACTTTATTCCCCGCGAATCTTTGATTCAGTTTCTCAAGGACAATGGGGAAGTGGCCTTGCGTATCGCCGAACAGTTGAGCCGCAACTACTACACCGCGTACGAGGAAATTCGCACTCTCGGTCTCAGCAGTTCGCCCTCGGAAAAGTTTGCCAAGCTCCTGCTGTCCTGGTCGACCAAAACGTCGCAGAATGACGGATCCTCGCAGGTGAAGCTTACGCTCACTCACGAGGAAATAGCGGAAATTATCGGCACCACCCGAGAAACTGTCAGCCGTCTGTTCTCTGAGTTCAAGAAGAAACAACTGCTGCAGCTCAAGGGCTCGACGCTGATCATCCGCAACCGCCTGGCGCTGGAAAAAATTGTGCAGTCGTAGCCGCTCGCTCTGCCCATGTGCGGACGGGCGCATCGCCCGTCCGCCGAACGCAGTGAGGCCGAACTGCACAAACGTCGCCGAGATCTCAACTCTCCGCGACGCGCCGGCCTTTTTATCCCGCAACTGTCAGTACCGGGCAGGGAGCATCTCGCAGCATTTCATGCACCGCCGCCCAGGGCACGTGCGCTGCCATCTTTGCTGACGCTGTTCGACTGGCTCCCATCACGATCAAATCAACTTTAAACTTCACGCTCGCGGTCAGTATGCCCTCGGTCAGGAAATCCGTTCCCACCACATACTTCACTTCCTGGATCACCCCGGTGTCCGCAGGCAGGCACTCTTTTAGTTGCTGCAACGCGCGCTTGTGGTACGTGCCCTCCCATTCCGTGACTTCGTCGGCCGCAGCGGTGGCCGGCGCATAAGCTGACAGGCTCGCCGACGAGGATGGAATCGGCGGAATCATGTGCAGCAGAATCAGTTGCGCTTGTTCCGCTCTGGCCAGCGCCAACGCCAGCGGCAGGGCCTTCGTGGATCCTTTACCGAAGTCGGTCGCAAACAGGATGTGATGGAATCGCGCCCCGCCGCTCACCGTCGCAACTTCCGCCTGCGGGCCGATCGTCAGCACCGGGCAGGGAGCGATCCGCAACAACTCATCCGCCACCGAGCCCAGCGCCAACTTGCGCAGGCCCCCGCGTCCTCGCGTCCCGATGACCAGCAGATCCACTTTTTGTTCTTCGATTACCGATACGACTTGCAGAGCCGCGTCTCCTTGGGTGATCAGCACACCAATCTTTTCTTGCGGCCGCAGTTCATCCAGTAATGCCTTGATTTGCCTTTCGGCGGTTATGCGTGCTCCATCCACTTCCGGAGGATTTTCAAAATCCCCGCGCCTTCGGTGAGGATGCAACACATGAATCACGGACAACTGCGCCTGGTGTTGCCCTGCCAAGGCCAGCGCCTCGCATAGCGCGCGCCGGGAGGGATCGGAAAAATCAGTTGCTACCAGTATGTTTCGAAATGCCACACCAGTAGTCGTGGCCTTCGATGGCGTGTTCAGTTCTGCAACGGTCATACATACCTCCTTGCCTCAGCGGTTCGATCGCCCTCCGCGGCCCGCCGATGCCGCGCGCGAGCGCGTCTGGATCTGCTCCAGAGCGCTCTTTCTCGCTGCCGATGGCACCGGGTCTGGCGCTTTTGTCGGCCATGGCGCCACTTCCACTTTGCTTCCGATCCAAACCACGTTCATTTCTTTAGAGCATCGATCGCACAGCCAGAAGCGCTCGTGCAACAACGGGCACTGCATTCCCATCGCGATTTGTACATCCGGAGTCGGAGCGAGATAAAAAAGTTTTCCCTGGTGCAGATAGCGAAGGACCGCTGAGCACTCGGGATTGGCGCACTTGGACAGCATGGCGCACTCCTGCCAGCCGTACGCTTAGGATCGTAGGCTCACCCCGGTCGAAAAGAGGTGACCGCAGATACTAATTCGGGTGACCTTCATCACCCATGCTACGCCCGTCGTGCCCACAGTTCCACTCGCCGTCGTTTACAATCGCTGCCAGATGAACCGAAAAAATACGCGTCGCGCGAAGGAACAAAATCTGAATTTCCGCAGCCGGAATTCTACGAAGCGAGTTTTCCTTCGTGAACCTTCGTGCCCTTCCTGGTTCAAGGTTTTCTCCGATCTTGACCGAGTGCGTATGATGGCTGCATGCGCTACAAGCTTCGTTTTCTGTGGAATGCTACCAAAGGCCATCGCCTGGCCCCGTGGCGCAGTCCTTACCTGCTATGGCGCATAGAAACCT
>DATBEI010000282.1:0-6637 GCA_036269595.1 Candidatus Sulfotelmatobacter sp. | reverse complement strand
GGCGACAATCTGCTTGTCGGTGGGCGTCGCCATCTTCTTGCCCGCGTTCGCCGTCCACTCCATGATCAGGTGCCCCGCGGCTGCGCAGGTACAGTCGCCAATCTGATCGTTGTCCATCATTCCCCACGACGCGCCCACTTTAGCGGTGAGGTCGGCGCTCGCAGGCGGCGCGGGCAGCGCCGTGGTGACGTAGGAAGCCAGCAGCAGCGTGCGCGGATCGTGCCGCGCCACGCCCTTGCCCAGCTTGAGTTTTTTGGGATCGATCTTCGACGGATCGGATTTCATGGTGACACCCGCTCGCGAGTCCACCACCTTCGAGTCCAGTTTTCGTACAGCCATAGGAGTCTCCCTTCAGCGAGATTTCAGATGTTTTCGGAATTGCCCCGTTGAGAACGATCCGGCCACCCGCAGGGTTGTGCCACCGGATTTACTGAGGGGAAGAAGTAGGGCGCATGTTAGACCCGAACATGCCGCACTGGCGCGCGACTCAAAAATTGTTACGAAAAACGAACAAGAGATTCGTCCATCGCAGAAATTCTTTCATCCCCGAGGGATCTCGGTGTTTGCCGGTTTGAGGAAGAGTTCATCGCAATGTTAAAAAAGCATGGCATCGAATACGACCCGCAATATGTGTGGTGATGATTCAGGCGTCCCTCCGGGGCGCGGTTCGATGTTCGTGCAGGCTACCCGGCATTGGAAACGCCGGGCTATTGTCAAAGCTCCCTCCGGGACCATTTTTCGGAAAAACCTGCGCTCGGGCGGAGCCTTGGGCTCGACCGCCAACGCGCGCGCCCCGTATTACCGGCGTAACCTTTGGCGGTAGTTACCTTTTCACTATCATTCAGAGTAATGAACTTAACGTCCCTGCTCATCTGCTCGGACGATCGCGCGCTGCGCGTGTTGCGCAGTGTTCTGGGCGAATTGGAGATTGACGTGGAGCACTGCGCCGACCTGCGTAGTGCGGCGAAAGAATTGTCGCAACGCTCGTTCGGGGCGGTCATCGTCGATTGCAAAGATGAGCGCAGTTTCGGACTGCTGAAGAGCATGCGCACCGGCCAGCACAACAGCAAATCGATGGCGATTGCGATCATCGAAGCGCGCACCAACCTTCAAGCCGCGTTCAAGCTGGGCGCGAACTTCGTCGTCTTCAAGCCGATCTCGACGGAAAAGGCGAAATCCAGTTTTCGTGCTGCCCGCGCCCTGATGAAGCGGGAGCGCCGGCGCAGCGTGCGGCTACACGTGAATATTGCCGCTTATTTCCGCTTTCAGAATGGAGATGGCGAGCAAGTTTCCATCACCAGCCTGAGCGAAGGTGGCATGGCAGTTCGGTTTTCCGGCGCGCCGGGCAAGCGAGTCAGCCCGGTGAGCTTGAGCTTCGCGTTGCCCGACACCACAACGGTGATCGAGGCAACCGGAATCATCGCCTGGCAGGATGCGCGCAATCATGCGGGTATCCAATTCGCCGCGCTTCCCGAAAGTTCTTTGCAGAGCTTGAAAGAATGGTTGCGGCAGCAGTCGGACGAGAAACACGATCCGCCCATTCGCTGCAAGCTGATAGCGCTGAGTTCCGCAGCCTGCTTCCTGCGCACGCTGTCGCCGTTTCCTCCGCAAACCCGCGTCGAACTGCTGCTCCGGGCTGCCGATTGCTCGCTCAAGACGCAGGGCAGAGTGCAGCTGATGGATCCGGAACTGGGCATGGGCATTGAGTTCTTGCCGCCCGCCACCGATCACCGCGAACGTTTTCAGGAGTTGATCCGCCAGGTGCAGGCTGCTCCCGACATGGCGTCGGAGGTGCTGGTCGAGCCAGAAGGAATGGACTGGGATCACGATCCGGCGCAGGCGGCCGCGCCCGCGCTTGCCGAAAATGCGCAGCCCGATCCTCTGCTGGAATTGTTCCGCACGGGTATCTCGCTCAGTAAGGCGCAGTTTCTAGTGGAACTGGAGAAGCACCAGCTGGCAGCGGCACCCATCCAAACCGGGGAACCAGTGCCAGCTCCGCCATTCGCCTACCAGCGGCGGGAACCTAGAATTGCCGTGTCGCTGCCGGTAGAGGTTCTGCCTCACGATCAATTGGTCCAAGATCTCGAACTCGACGATCTGCGCGGCGGCGAGGCGCAGGAGGGTGATACGGAGACTGGCGAATTTCAGGCGGACGTTTTGCCGGACTCAAATTCTCACGCAGACGCCCATCCGACTACCGCACAACTCATCGACGTGAGCCATCGCGGCGCGCGCATCGGCGGTGTTACGTTCCATGTGAAGCCGGGGGAAGTTGTGAACCTGGTGTCGGACGGCGTGGAGGCGCGTTTTCTGGTGATCTGGGTAGGAGAGCGCGGCACGCCCCAGGAAGGCCAGATCGGGCTGCAGAGCTTGAGCGTCGACTGAGGCCCACAGTGTGGGTTGGGTTCCACGTTTGCTTAGGGCGGGTGGTGCAGGGATCTTTCGACTGCGCATGCCGGCTCGCTTCGCTCTCCGGCATGCTCCGCTCAAGATGACAAAGTAAGGCAGCCGGCTCGTTCTCACCGGGCATGCTCCGCTCAAGATGACAAAGGAGTGCTTGCCGGCTCGCTTCGCTCTCCGGCATGCTCCGCTCAAGATGACAAAGTAGGCTCGCTTCGCTCCCCGGCATGCTCCGCTCACGGATGACAGGGGCCATCACTGCTGCGGGTTCAGCGACTTTAAATATGCGACGACGGCTTCGGCGTCGGCGCGATTCATGCGGAACTGGGGCATGGGCGCGCGCAACGGCGCGCCGGTCGTCCAAATGCCGGTGGTCAGCAGTTTAACCATGTCGGTGTCGCTGGCGGGCAGAGGTGTGCCGCCGATGCGCGGAGCAGTCAAGGGCCAGTTGGGATCGGGCTTGGCGGGATTCCATCGGACAGCGGCGCCTTGGAGCGAGTGAGAGCGGTCGGAGTTGCCATCGGCGTCGTGAGGCGTGTGGCACTGACCGCATCGGGCCACGCCTTCTACCAGATATTTTCCGCGAGCCACCGCTCCGCCATCCGATCCCTTGGCGCGAGTCTGAGTGTTTGGCTTCTGGGCAAACAGCATACCGGCCGAGAGCAGCCCGATGGCGAGCGTGGTGCAGAAGATTCTTCCGTTCAAAGCGTTCACTTGCATGGCTTTCACCTTTCGCTAATTTACGCCTTGTGGGGGCAACATCGGTATCGGGCAGAGCCCTAGTTTCAGGCTGCCTCCGCCGCTGCGCCGCCACGAATCAGGGATTCCAAGAAAAGCGAACTGGGCTTATCGCGCGTTCAGGCGGGAGAAATGCTGTCCGAGGCGGGAGAGAGTTTCCGGCAGACGTCCCGCTACTGTTTGCCGGATGTTGGGAGCGAACTCATGCAAGAGGTTCATGCCTGCATCATTGCCAACGGTCGAGCCGAAATTGCTGAGCGGCGCAGTGCTGGAGCGCGCGCGGTAGCGGCGCGAAGCATTCTCGGCCGCGACCGAGGTCAGCACACGCAGGAAATACGCTGTATTCACGTGTGCCTTTCCCGTTGGATCACGCATCATGAAAACGTGCGATGCCGCGTCGGTGGCCCGGACCATCAGCTTATCGCTTGCCGAGGCCTTAAACGGCAAGTTCAGCTGGGCATGCGAGGCATTCAGATACTTGCTAAGAAAGTCTGGGGATTGTTTGCTCTGCGGAATCGCCTGAAACCGTCCGCTTGCGCTCGGAGCTTCCGGAAGAACGATCCCCGCAGGCAGTTCGCGTTCCAGCGCGGCAGGATTCGCCAGTTCGGTGGCGGCCAGACGCAAGCGAGATCCCGCGCTCACTTTCATCAGAACCCCTGCCGTCGAGGATTTTTGTGCCGAAGGAGCGTCGGGCAAGAACTCTGCGGCGTCCGTGGGCTGACCCTGCTTGGGCGCCGAAAATGCTTTCGAGGAGGTGTGCAGCCGCGAATTCGCTGGCGGAGTTTTGCTCTGAGCGAGCGCTACACACGCCGCCAGCAGGCAAAAAAGGACGGTTCCGAGAAGTGCAAATCGTTTCACCATAAGTGCACTTTGCCGGGCGGCGAGCCCAGGGCAAAATCTCGAATCGCTCCGTTCCGAACGAGACTGCACCCTCAAACGAGCAATTCCTTTGCCATTTCTTCGACTTTCTAAACCCGCGAATGTTCGGTGAAGAACCTATGACTTGGGTTGCTGGATAGGGGAAATAGCGGGCTCTCTGCGGGTATTGCCGTAGGAAAAAAGCCAACCGCGACGGTTCTTTTTTTCCAAGGCTTAAAGCGTTGATCCGCTGAAGAGGATTGGGAAACGTGCGAGCTACAGCCAGAAGTCGCTGGCGCGGGTGGCAGGATTCTCGATGGCGCCGGCAACGCGGCCCATGGAGGGCTCGACGCGATTGCGGCCGGCATGTTTGGCCTGATACAGGGCAGTGTCGGCGGCGTGTAGCAGTTTCTCCATATCGACGGCGGCGTCGGCAACGGCGACACCGAGGCTCAGGCTGACCTGCACACTGGCGCCGCCGACCACGATGTTGCATCCGGCAACGTGGCAGCGCACGCGTTCGGCGAGTTCCCAGGTGTCGGCCAGTTCGCAGCCGGGAGTGACGATCAGAAACTCTTCGCCGCCGCAGCGTCCCACGGAATCGTAAGGACGGACCACGGCCGCGATGCCGCTGGCAATGATACGAAGAACCGTGTCGCCGGCGGCGTGGCCGCGGCTGTCATTGATGGCCTTGAAGTGATCGACGTCGATCATGATCAGGCCGACGGGTTGATGATCGCGTTCGGAGCGGAGCAGGTCGCGTTCCAGGATCGCCATAATCGCCTTGCGGTTCCACAAGCTGGTCAGCCCGTCACGGGAAGCCTCGCGGCGCAGCGCTTCTTTGGCCAGCATCAGCCGGTTCTGCGTCACCAGCAGGCGCGCGCTGGAGCACAGGAACGACAGAAGCACGACCATCGCCGCCAATCCTAACCGGTCGCGGGCAATGCGCAACGACATGAATAGCACCAATAGCGGGTAGAGCAAATAAAACAATTCGGTGAAGATACGGCTTTCGCGGCGGGGCGGCTCCAGCGTTGGGTCGGGCGCCTCGGCCTGCTTCCAGGAAATCACGATCACGATGGGAATAACCAACACACCACTCCAAAGCAGATCAAACCACGCGCCGGTGTGCAGGCCGCGTCCCGGGCCGTAATCGTATAAAGCGTCTACCGCCCCGGAGAGGAACAGAAAAATTCCCATGCGCCCAAATAGGTAACGAGCATCGCGGGAGCGGCTGACCGCTGCCCGCAAAATAAAAGCGACGCACACCAATCCGTAGCCCGCGAAGTAAGGAGCCCAGACCGAGTGGGACATTTCTCCCGTCCCCGACTTGGGGATGTAGAAGAAGTACAAGTAGGCGGCAATGCAGACCAGGACGGCCTGCACGAAGTCGAGGGCAACGAGGGCGTCGAGTTTCCCGGATCCCGTTTCCGGGTCGAGAAAAATTGCCATGGCCAGAGGAGCAAACCAAAAGCAGAAGAGGAAATTCTCGATGCCGCTGACGATGGGAGATGCAGCGACGTCGTTGTAGACGCTGAAACCCTGGGCCACCAACCAGACCATGTAGGCAAAAGCGGCGAGTCGCCAGAAGGAAAGCGCCATACCCTCGGAGCGGCGGCCGGCCGCTACGATGGACGCGATCAGCACGATTCCCAGAGCAAGCTGAATCAGGTCTGAGAGGAAGGGGCCCGGGGACCTGGTCCCAAGGGAGAGCACGACGAAAACGTGCGCCAACCATAACATGCAGGCGACGGCTATCGCGATGGGCTTGCGAGGCAAACCTTCCCCTTCTCCTAAAAAAATATTTACAGCTTGTGTCGCAGGGAGGATCGAGCTGGACTGCCGAACCGCGAGTACAAAATCCTTTTGGCAGAATAGCCGGACTGAGACCCCACTAGTATCCGGTAAAACGTGGGCCCGATCACGTAACCATAGTACCCGGAGGGCATTACCGCCAAGTAGAAAGTTAGAGCCATGCTTCGAACAGCTTCTTGAGGATCTCGACCGCCTCACCGAGTTTCGCCAACTCCTCGGGGGTAAGCCGGTCGAGATGCGAGGCCAGGTAGGCGATGCGGCGCTGTCGGCCCTGCTGGAGCAGGCGAACGCCTTTACTGGTGGCCACAATGCGCATGCGGCGCGCATCGCGTGGGTCGGCGGTGATCTGGATGAGGCGGCTGCGGGCCAATCCGGCGACGATGCGACTCATAGTTGGCGGCTTAACTTGCTCGGCAGCGGCGAGTTCGCCCAGAGTCTTCGCGCCACCGAAAACCAGTACGGAGAGCGCAGAGAGGCGGGCAGGGCCCTCGCCAGTGGCGACGTCCTGCTTGCGCACGCGGCGCAGCAGGTGGATGGCGGCGGAGTGCAGCCGGTCAGCGATGGCGAGGACATCGGGGCGCGAATCGGGATGCGACGAAGGATCGGGCTTGGGAGCGGATTTTTCGTCAGCCATCATTTTTCAGTTGACGCGGTTTCTAAAATATAGTTAGCTATGCTAACTAATGTGCAAAAGGAGGTCAAGCGATGAATATGACCGCGGCTGGAGTTGGAGTTTCGCGCATCGGGCAGATTGCCATCAACGCGCACGACGTGGAACGGGCTGCTGCGTTCTATCAGGACGTGCTGGGGCTGAAGCTACTTTTCA
>DATBEI010000280.1:0-15066 GCA_036269595.1 Candidatus Sulfotelmatobacter sp. | reverse complement strand
GTGCCACGATCTCCTTCACCGCGGACTCTACGGCATCGAGCCGTCCATGGATCTCGCTCAAATCGAGGGATGGTCGCAGCAGCCAAGCGCGCAGCAACCGCTTGCCCATGGGCGTGACCGCGCAATCGAGCGAGCGGAATAATGTGACGCCGACATCGTTGGAGGCAAAGAGCGGTTCGATCAATTCCAGATTTCGAACCGTGACGGCGTCCAGCACGAGACAACTCTGACGCTCGTACCATCCAATGCGGTCGACGTGATCGAGAGATCCCCGCTGCGTTGAGCGCACGTAGTAAAGGATGGCGCCCGCCGCCGCTGCGGCCGCGGTTCGGCCAGCCAGCCCGAAGCCTTCCAACGACAAGACTCCAAAGTGATTCTCGAGTATTGGAACCGCATGATCCGGCGCAAAAATCCAATCGTCCAGCGGAGTCTCGGTGCAATCACTTCCGGTTCGCGGTTGAGTTTTCGGTTGTAACCCCGGCCGGCTCTCGGGTCGGGTGACGCCCGATTCGACCTTGCTCGCGACCCCTGCGCGCTCAAACAGCGGCGCTGCCGAGCCATATAGCAACTCCTTCGGCTTCAGTTGTTCCAACTCTTCCTGTACCCGCCGCAGCGCGCCTTCACCCGAAAACTCCGTAGCCCGGAATTCTCCAGTTGACAGGTCCAAGGCCGCGAATCCTACCCGCTCGCCAACCTTCGCCAAGGCTGCCAGAAAATTATTTTCCTCTGAGCCGAGCAACGAGTCTGCCGCCGTTCCTGGCGTCACCACCCGCGTCACTTCCCGACGAACAAGTTTCTTCGCCTGCCGCGGATCCTCCATCTGCTCGCAAATTGCGACCTTGAAGCCTTTTCGAATCAGCTTTCCGATGTAGCCTTCGGCCGCGTGGTACGGCACTCCGCACATCGGTACTGCGATTCCTTTTTCCTTATTGCGCGAAGTCAGGGTGATCTGTAGTTCTTTCGCGGCGAGGATCGCATCATCGAAGAAAAGCTCGTAGAAATCTCCCAGCCGAAAAAACAAGAGCGCAGTGGGATGTTCTTTCTTGACGGCGGCATATTGCCGCATCAGCGGAGTGGACGGCTCGGTCATCGGGACGGGCTTCGGCGGATTATAACAAAGCTAACGGCCCTTCCTTAGCGCCCTTTTCTATCCGCAGATGAAAAATTACCGCACGAAATCGTAGTTGACTGCGCTTCTCCTCCGGTGTTCTCCTTCCTCATGGAACTGCGCAAGGATCCGATCACTCGCTCCTGGGTCATCACCGGCGATGATTCCGCCCAAGTCCCACCGCGACCCGAATCCGCCTGCCGCTTTTGTGATGAGGCGGGGCAGTTGCAAGTGATTGCTAAATCTCCCAACGCTCCGGGCGCTCCCTGGTCAGCGCGTTCCGTTGTGCATCCCCGCCCCCTTTACCATATTGAAGGCGAACCTGACCGCCGAGGGGACGGTATTTACGACCGCATGCACGCCGTTGGCGCGCACGAAGTCCTGGTTGAAAATCCGCGCCACGACCGACATCTGTGGAACGCGAGTGACGAAGAGATTGCTCATTTCCTGCGGCTAGCCGCCGAACGCATCCTTGATCTCAAGCGCGATCCGCGCGTCAAATACGTGAGCCTCTACAAGGACTACGGCAAAAGCGCAGGCCAGGAATTTGCTCATCCCACGTCACAAATCACTGCGACCATGTTTGTTCCACGACGTGTTCTCTACGAACTGCGGGCCGGACGCGAGTATTTCGTCAGCAAGGAACGCTGCGTTTTCTGCGACATCATCCAGCAGGAAGAACGGCAGGCTCTGCGGGTCCTGGAGGCGCGCGGCGACTATCTTGCAGTCGGTCCTTACGCCCCGCGCGTTCCCTATGAAACCTGGATTATGCCAAGAGATCACGACGCTTCCTTCGAGCGCACCGGATTGAACAAGCCCGGATTGCGAGTAAATCTTGCGGCCCTCCTTCGCCGCACTTTGCAACGTGTTCGATCTGTCACCGAGGAATTTCACCTTGTACTGCATACTTCGCCCAGCAGTTTGCATCCGTCCAAGAATCTTGGCTACTGGAAGACGATCGATGACGACTACCACTGGCATATTGAAATCCTTCCAGTGTTGAGCTCCAAGGCACGGTCGTACACTTTCAAGGAAGTCTACTATTCGTCGGTCAGTTCCGAGGCTGCCGTAAAGCAATTGCGAGAGGCGAAGATTGATGGTTGAAATGCTGCTGCTACAATCCTGCCGTGAGAAAACTTCATCTCAGTTTAGGAAAATACCTTTTCTACGGCGCGCTGATCCTAACGCCATGTTTTGCCCAGACTCCGGCGCCATCGCTTGCCAAACAAAAGGTGCTTTGGCAAAAACTTGAAGCTGATATTCACGACGTCGACCAGCACCTCGACGGAGTCATGGGCGTGGCGATCGAGGATCTGACCTCCGGCGATCACTTTTTCCTGCACGAGGACGAAATCTTCGCGCAAGCCAGTTCCATCAAGATCGCAGTGCTCGCCGACCTATATTTACAGGCGCAGCAAGGCAAACTAAAACTCACAGATCTCTATACAGTACAGTCGTCTGACCTCGTTCCGGATAGCGACATCATGGGAGGCCTCACTCCCGGTGTGACGCGTCTGACGCTGGGCGATCTGGCAACCATGATGGTTGCCGTCAGCGACAACTCCGCTACGAACGTCCTCATTGACAGGGTCGGCATGGGAAACGTGAATGCCATGCTCGATTCGCTGGGCCTAACTCATACGCGTCTCCGCCGCAAGATGATGGATTTGCAAGCCGCGAAGGAAGGTCGAGAAAACATTTCTACGCCGCGCGAAATGATGACGCTTCTGTCTGCCATCTACGATGGCAAGCTGCTGAATAAGCACTCGACTGCCGACTTCTTCAAAATGCTGAGTACGAACAAAGAGTCATTCATTCCGCGCGACTTGCCCGCCGATTTGAAGGTCGCCAACAAGCCCGGCGAGTTGGAAGCGGTGCGAAACGACTCCGGTGTCGTCTTCGTCGAAGGCCGCCCTTATCTGATTTGTGTGATGACGGCGTTTCTTCGCAATGAACGCGATGGAGAAGAAGCCATCAGCAAAGTTTCGCTGGATGCTTGGCGCATGTTTGATCGTCTCAGTCGCGCGACTGAATATGGAAGAGTGGTGTCGGCAGGGAATGGCGTGCGATAGGGGCGACGTCGACGCCAGTCCGAAGCTTGTCTCCATGATGATTACTTCGCTGCGCCTAGGCTCCGCGCGGGAGCCACCGGCTGTCGCATGAACTGCTCTGCAGCTTTTGCTTCAAGCGGCTGAGAAAAATAATAACCTTGCCCGTACTCGCATCCCAACTCCAGCAAACGCTCGGCCTGCCGGGCGCTTTCAATGCCTTCTGCAATCGCTCTCAGATTCATTTTCTGCGCCAGCGTCGCGATCAGTTCGACCACATCGCTGGCAACCCGATCGGTCTGCATCTCGCTGACCAGCGACCGGTCGATCTTGAGCGCATCCACGGGAAACTGCCTCAGTCCGCGAAGCGACGTGGTGCCCGTCCCGAAATCATCGAGAATCACTTCGATTCCCAGATGCTTCAAATGCGAGAGCACTGTAACGGTAAGCTTTGGATCCGCGGCGGCGACGCTCTCGGTGAATTCCAGTTGGAGCCGCGACGGATCGACCCCGGTCTCTTGCAAAGCGTTTTGTATGTCGCTGAGCAATCGGGCGTCGGCGAATTGACGTGCCGAGACATTCACCGTCACACTCACGGGCGGGTCTGGATAGGTTCCCGTTTCCCACTCACGCAATTGCCGGCATGCCTGCAACATTAACCAATATCCAATCGATACCAGGATCCCGGTATCCTCGGCCGCTTCGATGAATCGGTAAGGAGAGATGAGTCCTTGCGAAGGGTGCTCCCAACGCAGGAGTGCTTCAAGACTGACAACACGACGTGTGCCCAGATGAAGAATCGGCTGGTAGAGCACGCGAAACTGATGATCGGTCATTGCTTCCCGTAAATCCGATTCCAAACGAAGACGTCCGACTGCGCGGCTGTGCATGGCCTCATCAAAGACTTCGCAACGTGATACGCCCAGCGTCTTGGCTCGGCGCAGAGCCACGCCCGCATCCTTCAGCAACTCTTCGGGCTGCTGATGGCTCGGCGCGCTGAGGGCGATTCCAATACTCAAAGAGACGCGGATCTCCTGCTTTTCGACGACGAATGGCTCGGCCACTCCCGCCTGCACTCCGTGAGCCACGCGCATCGCATCGCTGGGATCGTCGACCGCATCGAGCAAGATGGCAAATTCATCTCCGCCCAGTCGGAAGGCCACGACTTCCGCCGAGGAACCCTGCAATGCGACCGCCTCATGCTCCCTTAAATGCGCTCCGAGACGGCGCCCAATTTCCTGCAGGATGTGATCGCCGGCTGCCGTCCCGATGCTCTCGTTGAAGACCTTGAAGTGATCGACGTTAACCATCAGCAGAGTATGAGGCCGCCCCGAGCTTTTCCGTGATCTTGCGAACGAGTACTGCAGCCGATCCAGAAAAAGGCGGCGGTTGGGCAGTCCCGTCAACGGGTCGTGAAACAAGTTGTGCTCGAGTTGAGCCTCCGCCCGCTTGCGCTCCGTAACATCGCGATTCACGATCACCAGCTTTGAGACTTCGCCTTTGGCGTCACGGATGGTGCTGGCCACCGACTCCAGCGCTCGCCAACTGCCGTCCTTGTGTTTGATTCGGTACTCCAGACGTTTTCCGATGCCGGTCTCGCGCGATTCTCGCGCTGCCTCCAGCACCTTGAAGCGATCGTCGGGATGAATCTGCTCGAATGCCGACGTTTCGCCCAGTTCCTCTGGCGTGTAACCCAGGATTCTCTTGTAGGCAGGACTGTTGTACAGCCGCCTTCCGGTCATGTCTACCAAAGCGATCATGTCGGCGGCATTCTCGGTTACGATCTGGAATAACTCCTCGTTCTTCTTAGATTCACGATGGATCTGGTAAATGCGGAACTGCTGGTAGATCACCAGGACAGCGAGCGCGCCCAGAGGAATCCATTGCAGCAGCATGCAGAGGTCTCTCTGGGCCTATATCGGCGGAAACGGCGGCAGGTTGAATGGCCGATTGCTCCGTGGCTTTGCGAAAGGTGCAACCTGTGGAACCTGCTGCCGTTAAGACAGCTTGGGTTTGCGGATGTGGAGGTCCTTTTCTCGTTAGTCGCGGTCGTGGTCGTGCTCGTCCCAATCTCGATCCGTGCGCCAGCGGTGTTCGTGTTCGTCCCACCACCGATGCTGTTCGCGCCAGCAACGCTCGCGCGCCTCATGCAACTCCCGCCGTTCGTGGTCGGCCTGCCGGCTATGGCGTCCGTGGCGCTCAATCGCCTCGTGCAATTCGTGTTCGGCGTGTTCAATGCGACGCTGGCAGCGGTCCATATCTTCTGCGTGCAGGCGCGGCGCAACGCTGAAAAGCACAGCTGCCGTTAGGACTGCGCCTGACATGAAGGATGTAGCCAAAGTGGACATCTTCTTCGACTGATGCATGCGAATTTCCTCCTTGCATTGTCGTCCTTAACTGACTGATTCTCCGGCACTAAGACGCCATTGCGAGCGCTGCAGTTGCAAGCAAAGTCACATTCCCGAATTTAAAGACCCAGGCCGAGGCCAAAGCCATCCTGGTCAACCGAACGGAGGCAAATGCTTCGTGACGGGCATGTCCTAGAGGATGCGTCTTTCGGGTCTTTCCTATTACCTCCGTAACGTTTCGGGGCTTACTGTTTCGCTTTAACCTTGAGCTTCGAACCTGCGTTTCGAGGAGCTTCCTATCTCCGGTACAAATACATCGCAAGGCGCACGAGCAGCCTCTGCGCGCGCATTCGTCCACAGCCTGAACATTCTGATCAAGTATGCGCGGATGTATGGCTACGGACACAAGCGCACCGAGGCGCAGTTTGAAATTACGTGGAACGAGCTGAAGCAGGGCCTGCCAACCACGGGCGATGCGGGCTTTCTGCTTGGGGTCTCCGATAATAAATTGTTGTTGGACGGCATCCCCTTGGAAACAGGAAACGCTGAGCGCAGTTTTGCCACGTTGCTCAGCACGGCGGGACTCGCTAGCTTGCATTTTTCCAAAGACGTGACGGAAGAGGATTTTGTTCGCCTGGTTCGCGCTTTCACCGTGGCCGGGTCCAAAGCCCAGGACGTAGCGAAGCAGATTAAAGAAGCTTTGGGCGTGACCAAAGCCGGCAGTGGCATTCGCATCAATGAAGTGAAGTTCGTTGCCGCCGATCCGCTCACCGGCGATGTGAGTATTGCCGCCCAAATCGCGGCTCAAACTCTCGGCCCTGAATTCAAGCAGTGGCTCAACGACCCGCAGAAGTTGTTGCAACTGATCGCCGCCGCAGAAGGGGCGAACGCGGGTACTGGTGGAATCGTCTCTGCTGATGGATCTCCCATGGTGCCATTGGGCAGCGTGCCCAATATGCCTCAGGGAACAGGTAAGGGCAGATGGGTTCCGGACGGGACTCCCATCGGAGCGCATGGCGGCACAGCAGTGGGCGCCGCGCCGGCCTGGACTGGCGGCATGGTGCCTCTACAAGAGCGGGAAGTTATCCAGGCAATCCGTTTGCTGACGCGGTTTGGCGAAGTGCAGCAGGATCCCAACGTAAAAGAAGAGGACCTGCAAAAGGAACTCACCCAGACCGATCCGAACACCCGGCTGAACCTGCAGCAGTTGCTCGGCAGTCTCGCCTCCAAGGCCGCGACAGCCGACGAGGAAGACACGCCGCTGCTCATGAAAGCCGCGGAACATATGGCGATCCGCTTCGCCCTCGAGCGCTATCAGAAGGGCGAAGTGAAAGTTAACGCCGTTCACCAGATGATGGAGCACATGAGCCGTCAGATGGATTCCCTGCGGCAGATTTTGAAGCTGCAGGAAGACAAGATGAGCAAGGCCGGAATTCTGGTGGAGTCGCACGCCGACATCCTTGACCGAATGTTCTGGGCGGAAGTGCCGGAATCGGGCAAGAAGAGCGTGCTTCTGTCGCACGAAGCGCCCTGCGTTCCCCCCAGGAATCTACGGCAATTCGTCGAACTATTGCTTGACCGCGACGATAAACAGGTGGCCGCCGAAATTCTGAATAACTATTCAAGCTGCCTCGGCGCCAAGGAAGCCGAACCGCGCCGGCGAACCGCGATTGGGCTCAGTCAATTGGCTGACCTTTACGCGCGGCTGGGCGGTGAGCCGATGGGTCAGGCAATTCGCAGATTAAGCGATCATCTGATTCATGAGAAGGACCCCGAACTTCAAAGCCTGTTCAGCGCGGCCTTCGTACGCCTGAGCCAGGAAGCCAGCGCGGCCAAGAACTACGGCGCGGTGAACGAAGTTTGCGCCGGCATGGAAATGATCAGCATGGAGCGCCCGGTGCTGATGAACGACTTGCGTCCGCGCGTCGGAGTGGAGAATCGTTTACCGGAGTTTATTGAAGAAGCGCTTCAGATCGAACACCTTCCTCCAGATATGTTGTCGATGCTGCGTCGCACCAGCCAGGCGGGAGCCGAACATCTGGCGGATCGCTTTTTCCGCTGCATGCGGCGCGACGAATGCGATCGCATGATCGAATTGGTGAAGGAATTGGGCTCCCCGGTGCTATTGCAGCTGCGTGAGATTCTGCGTACCGGCCAGCCGAGACAGGCGGCAGGCGCAGTGGGACTGGTAAGCCGCCTGGATGTGGGAACGCTTCTGGAACTTCTGCCGGCTCGTCTGCCGGAATGGAACCGCTTCTACCACGATATCGTCGTGCGCCAGATTGCGTACGGTGCGGCAGGCGATCGAGGGCGTACCCTGCTTGAGTTGACGGAGATACTGGATTCTCTCGTCCTGCCCGAAGCCGTGGATGAAATTGGGATGAGCGGAGATCTCACTGCCACGCCGCCCTTGATTGCCATGGCGCGACCTGGCGAGGCCGCTTCGCGTTCTCCTTACGTCCAGCTTAAAGCGATTGAGTCGCTCGGCCGCCTAAAAAACGGAGAGGCCGTTGCGACGCTGCGCGAAATCCTGGAAAACAAAAAGACGTTCGGATATGTGCATCATCGTGAATTAAGGATCGCGGCGGCGCAAGCGCTCGCCAAGACCGATCCTCGCTACAGTTCGCAACTCATGTCTGACAGCGGCCTGGAACCCGCAGAATTGGCGATCGCGCCGCTGGATATGGCGCCTGCCTGTCCTTGGGTCCGTCAGCGCCGTTACGAGCGGCTGGTGCTGGCGAAAACGGTATACGGCTTACTGGGCAGCTCATGGGGCAAGTCGCGAATTCAGATTCGCGAGTTGAGCCTGGGCGGCGGGATGGGCACCAAGGAGGATAATCTTCGCATTGGCAGCGAAGCCGATATCGAAATTTCCGTCGGCATGCGGTCAAAGATTCGCGCGCATGTCCTGCTGCGGCGAGCCCGCGTCAACGAAGTCGGATTTGAAATTGTGAGTATTGATCTGGACAGCCGTTACCGCCTCCGCCGCCTGCTGGTCGAAGCCCTGCAACGCGCTCCCCAAAACAAAGACCAGGAGTGGAGCGGCGAGCGGAAAATCTAGGTTTGGGAAGGGCATGGCTTCAGCCGGGCCGCTTGGTCGCGAAATGATCCGGGGCTTTAGCCCCTAAGGGGATCTCGCGGTGTGATCCTTCGGTTCAGGGTCGTCACTGGCCTCAACAAAAAAGCCTCTGCCGTCAGGCAGAGGCTTTTCAGCGAGGACGTCTCGCCCTCGCTCTCTCGCTACTTTACCTTGGCAAAGATAATGACCAGGGTGTAAAGGGCCAGCGACTCGATCAGCGCCAGGCCCAAAATCAGCGCCAGCTGAATTCCCGGACGTGCCGCGGGATTCCGCGCCAATCCTTCAGCCGCAGCTGCCGTTGCCTTACCTTGCGCTAACGCGCAAATGCCAGACGCGAACGCCATGGAGAAGCCAGCCGAAATTGCAACCCAGTTGACTTCACTGGAACCTCCGCCCTGCGCAAAGGCCGGGACGGCGAACGAAAGCACCGACAGTGCCATAAACAGCTTGCTCAATACACGCATTGTTTTTCTCCTCGTATGAATTGCCGCCAGTGGGTGGTTGACGTCATCCCTTGCAGACGCCCTCACGCTGAACGGCCCTGCCAAACTCGAAACCAAATCAGTGTTCGTCGGCGACCGCGCCTTGCAAGTAGACGGTCGTCAACAGAACGAAAATGTAGGTCTGCAGCAGCGACACGCCCACATGCAATCCCAAAAACAAAATAGGCACGCCCAGCGGCACCAGCGAAAAGAAAACCAGAGTAACCATGTCACCCGCGAACATATTGGCGAAGAGACGGATGGTGAGCGAGAGCACGCGGGCCAAATGGCTGATCAATTCGATGGGAATCATGAGCGGAGCCAACGCCGGCATTGGTCCAGCGAAGTGTTTTAGGTAGCTGATTCCCGCGTGCTTGAATCCCTGGACCTGGTAGTAGACGAACGCGCACAGCGCGCATCCCAACGGTACGATAGGAACTGCGGTTGGCGACTCAAATCCTGGAAGCACGCCAATTAGATTGCACAACAGAATGAAGAACGCCAGCGTAGCGAGGAAAGGAGTGTAGCTCTCGCTGTGATGGCCGATAATCTCGTTGCTCTGGTTTTGGATCAGGCCTTCCACGACTTCGAACAGATGTTGCGTTCCACTGGGGCTTTCCACCGACAAGCGCGACCGCACCAGAAGAAATAAGAAAAGCAGAAAAAAGAAAACGAGCAGTTCCATGGCCAGTGAATTCGGAATCGGCGCGTTGGGATATTTGGGTGTGATGGAAAGCGCATGAAGAAGGGAATTCACCGGCCCAGCAAACAGGTGATTGAGAATTCTGGTGAACCAAAGTTGTTCGGGCATAAAAGTGTCTGCTTCAAACGTCCAAGCCTACATTCCCCGGACCAACGCCGCGTAAACTTCATACGCGGCTTCGCAGGCAATCGCTGCTACGGGCAAAAATAAGCCCGCAAGAAGCCCATTGAGGCTCGCGGGTGAAACAGTCAATATAACATAGGCGCCAACCGCCATCAAAACATAGCGCAGCAGGAATCGGAAAACAATTCCATCGCGGGACTGTGACGTGGTTGCCCCAGCGGCGCGGTCCACAAAGCCGCTGATCACGCGCTTTAACCAATAAAAATTAACGTAAGCGATGAAGCATCCGAAGACCAGCCCCGCCGCCGCTCGCGTTCCGAACTTCCACCATGCTACCGCGACGAGGGGAACAGCCAGCGCCGCCATGAAATACCGGATGCGGTCAAGAGCTCCGGAAAAGAACATCTCGGATCGTTCGGGGCTAGAGGAGGAATCGGCTTTTGGAAGATCGGGCATTCTAAATCGCAATCAGAATAGTAGTTTCACTGCCGGATGCTTTTCTACTTGGAGTCGCTGTCGCGCAGCACGGTCCGGATGAGTTCGACAAACCCGGCGGCGATCCCGAGAAGGATGCCCACGAGGTAAATCCACGTGGTATGCAGCCAGCGGTCTAAAGCCGCGCCCACGAGCCATCCCACCACAAGCGCGGCGGGAAGAACGAACGCCAACTGGCTGTAACGAGCGAACTGCAGCCAGAATGTCTTTTTCTGATCGGAATTGCGATCGTCGGGTGGCAGGGAAGGCGGCATGTGTGGATCGGTCCGGCCAGCCGATTCTATCTCAGATCTTGCTGCGAGATCTGTGTCGTCGAGACGTTGCTTGCACCGTCTCTCTCGCCACGCCAACTCATACAGTTATTGCGTCAGCCTCGCCACATTCGGATTCTGCGCGATCCCCAGCGCCCAGTTCACGAGTTGGATAAAGCTGTTCGGCAGCAGTCCAATGTAAAGCGTGGCAATGCCGGTCACCGCAATAGCCGCGCGCATGGTCAGGCTGACAGGAAGTCTTTCTTCACCCTTCTCCACCTGACCCATGAACATTGCATTGGCAATTTTCAAATAGTAGTAGAGTCCGAAAACGGAGTAGAGCACGCCCAGCGATGCCAGCACATAATGCCCCGACTCGATCAGGCTGAGGAAGATGAAATATTTGCCCCAGAAGCCGGCGAGCGGCGGAATCCCCGCCAAGGAAAGCATAAACACCAGCATCAGCACCGCTTCGACGGGTGCGCGCGAGTACAGCCCGTTAAGATCGTCAAGTTCATCGCCGACCACGTTGCGATGGCGCAGCGACGTGATCACCGCAAACGCGCCCAGATTCATGAACGTATAAACCAACAGGTAAATCAGGATGCCCTTGATGCCGTCTGGACTGAGTTGTGTCGCCGTCCCGGCGATCAGGCCCAGCAGCATGTAGCCCACGTGGGCAATCGAGGAATATGCCAGCAGGCGCTTGGTGTTGGTTTGGGTGAGTGCCGCGAAGTTGGCGCCCGTCATCGTGGCGATCGAGACAAACACGAGCAGCGGCACCCAGATCGCGCGCATGGGCATGAGTCCGATCACCAGGATGCGCAGCAGCATCGCCCATCCCGCCGCCTTCACCGCAACCGACATGAACCCGGTGATGCTGGTGGGCGCGCCCTCATATGCGTCCGGAGCCCACTGGTGAAAAGGAATCGCCGCAATCTTGAACAGCAGGCCTGTGATTGTAGTCAGCAATGCGACAACTGCGACCGGCTTGTATGGGCTGTTCAGCACATGCCGCGTCAATTCCTGGTTGATGACGCCGAGATTCGTGCTTCCGGTCAACCCGTACAGCAGAGACAATCCGTAGGCAAAGATGCCCGAAGAAAATGCCCCCAGCAGCAGATATTTCAAGGCAGCTTCATTCGACCGCCGGTCGCGCCGCAGGAACCCTACCAGCACATAGGTCGAGATGGCCATCAACTCCAGACCAATAAAGATGAGTACGATATCGAACCCGGCGGCCATGCACATCATGCCCGCCACCGAAAGCAGCATGAGCGCGTAATATTCCCCGTGATTTTCGTGTTCGGTTTTGAGATAGCTCACCGACATGAGGATGGCTACGGCGGTGGCCGCGAGGAATAGGCACCAGAAATAAATAGCGAAGCGGTCGACCATCATCGTGTTCAGCATCGCTGGATGGCCACCGAGCCGGCGTTCATCTAGGAAAGCAAGAATTGTGGGCCGGAAGGGATTCCATATTGCGGCCGCTGAGAATCCAACGCCGCACATAGCCAATACGGCATTTATCCACTTGTCCTCGGGCGGAGTCCACAGGTCAATCACCAGAATGCCGAGCGCAAACAACGCAAGCAAGGTGATGGGCATCACCAGCAGATAGTCCGTCATTGAGAATCCGAACGTACCCACTTAGTTCGTCCCCTTCATCTTGGCGGGCCCAGATTGCTCCGAAGTCGCCGGAGTTGTGTTGGACCTCATGTTGCTTGGCGGAGCGACGGTCGTCGCAGTTTGCGCGGCGGCATTCACCGCAGGTAGCGGATAGTCCGGCCGCACCACGGAAATCGTGTGATTCACCGGTTGCTCGAGAATTTGGAAAAACGGTTTGGGATACAGGCCGATCCAGAACGCCATGATCAGAAGCGGAACAAACGTCGCGACTTCCCGCGGCGTCAGATCGTGCAGCTTTTCATTCTTTGGATTGGTGACCGTTCCGAAGAACACGCGCTGGTAGAGCCACAGCAGATACGCGGCGGCCAGCACAACTCCCGGCACCGCCCACGCGCCCCACTTCCAGTTCTCCATAAACGTTCCTTGCAGAATCGTGAACTCGCCCACGAATCCATTCAGCAACGGCAAGCCCATCGACGAAAGGAACATGATCATGGTAATAGTCGCGTAAACCGGCATGACGTTCGAGATGCCGCCATATTCCGCAATCTCGCGCGTGTGCCGCCGTTCGTACAAGATTCCGACAATCAAGAACAGCGCGCCAGTTGAAATTCCGTGATTGATCTGTTGCAGCACCGATCCGCTCAGTCCCAGCGGCGTGAGCGCGAAAATTCCCAATGTGCAGAATCCCAAGTGGCTCACCGACGAATAGGCCACCAGTTTCTTCATGTCCTTTTGCATCAGCGAGACCAGCGCCCCGTAGATGATTCCAACGATGGAAAGAAAAATCATCCAGCCGCGCACCGTCATGCCCAGGAACGTCGCCGGATTCGAGAGCACATTCGGAAAAAAGGGAAGTGAGAACCGGATGAATCCGTATGTCCCCATCTTCAGCAGAACGCCCGCCAGAATCACCGACCCCGCCGTCGGCGCCTCCACGTGCGCGTCGGGCAGCCACGTATGGAAGGGGAACATCGGCACCTTGATCGCGAACGCGAAGAAGAAACTTAGGAACAGCAGCGTCGCGACGTGCGGCCCGTAGTCGGAATAGATTCGCGGCGCGGTGTCGTAGAGCGCCTGCAAGCTGAATGTGTAAATGCCAGTTACATGCTGATGGTGGAAATAGAGGAACAGAATTCCCAGCAGCATCAGCACCGAACCGGCGAGTGTATAGAGAAAAAACTTGATCGCCGCGTAGAGTTTGCGTGGGCCGCCCCAGATCCCGATGAGCAGGTACATCGGCACCAGCATTGCTTCCCAGAAAACAAAGAAGAGAAAGAAATCGAGCGCCATGAAAACGCCGAGCATTCCGGTCTGCAGCACGAGAAACCAGACGTAATATTCCTTCACTCGATTTTCAATGGCCGTCCACGACGACAGAATCGAAATCCACCCGAGAAGCGTAGTCAGCATGATCAGCAAAAACGAAATGCCGTCGATGCCCAGCACGTAACCCGCGCCAATCGAGGGAATCCAGTTGCTGGGTGCGCCCTCAATAAACTTGAAGCCGGGCTCGAACCGCTGTTCCCAGAACATCGGGACCAGCGGGATCGAGACCACAAGACCGGCGAGCGCGAAGATATTCGCGATCCAACGGATGGCGTTCTTGTTCTCCTTGGGAACAAACAGGAGAAAGATCGCGCCTACCAGCGGCGTAAAAAGAATGATCGATAAGATGTGAGCTTGCATAAGAGTTCACTGTAGTAGAGACGTAGCTAGCTACGTCTCTACGGCGGCGCTAGTGATACACGTAATAAAACGCAAACCCTACCAGCCCCGCGGTCATCACCAGCGCATACCATTGCACCAAGCCCCACTCGAATAAGCGGGCTAAATATGAAAACGGCTGTGTCGCATAAGCGATGCCGTTGACGAATAAACCGTCGATGATCCGCTTATCCCACCAACTGGAAAACGTCGCCGTGCCGCGCGTGATTGCACCGGCAGCATTGACCGCTCCATCCACAATGTGGGAATCGAACCACGAACTGGCCTCGCCCAGGCCAAGCACGCCCAGGCGCACGTCGCCCGCCTTCCGCCGCCCGGTGAATACGTAGTCGTAACCTTCGTCCACGTAGTATTTGTTGAGCAGCGTGTTGTAAACCGGGGCCGAAGCGGCCGCGATCGGCTCTACGTAGCCCTTGTCAGCATTTCTGTACGAACGCCCGGCCATGAACCACCCAGTGCCGGCGGCAGCAACCGACAGCAGCATCAGCAAAATTTCTGTCGGGCTGGTGTGCTCTTCTTCTTTTTCCCCGGCGGCCAGTTGACGGGCTTTACCTTCCTCGACGAACACGCGAGCTTCGCCTCGGGCGAAGACTGGATCAAGAAATCGCGCAAATCGATCCGAGCCACCCAGGCTGTGCGGCCAGCCTAGAAATCCCGCGAATAGCGACATCACCGCGAGAACTACCAGCGGCATGGTCATCGAAGCGGGCGACTCGTGTATATGGTGTTCAACGTCGGGGCTCATGCGAGGCTTGCTATAGAAAGTCAGATAGATCAGGCGGAACATGTAGAACGCCGTCATTAGCGCCGTGACATAGCCGATGAACCATAGAATGCGATACGCTCCGCCCTCCGACGTCCACGTCTGCCACAGGATTTCATCTTTCGAGAAGAATCCCGCGAAGGGCGGAATGCCCGTGATCGCCAGCGTTGCGATGAACATGGTCCAGTACGTTGTTGGAATGCGGCTGCGCAAATCGCCCATGTTCCGCATGTCCTGCTCGCCGCTCATCGCATGGATCACCGAGCCCGCTCCGAGGAACAGCAGCGCCTTGAAGAACGCGTGCGTGAA
>DATBEI010000279.1:0-4699 GCA_036269595.1 Candidatus Sulfotelmatobacter sp. | reverse complement strand
CCTTATCAGCGAGGCGGTTCATTCTCTACAGTGGGCTCGAAATGAATTTGCGCCTGAGTGTGTGGATTGCCAATTCAGGAAAACTAAGGTCTCGGGCAGGGATTTCAAGGTTCCTTCCGGGAATTTTTCCGCGCAAAGTAGGGATATGAGCACTGCCGCCGAGTTCGCAAGGATCGCGCAAGATTCAAATGCGGAAGCTTGTTCTCTTTTTGATCATTCGCCACTCCCTATGGCTCAATGCCAACGCCAGGGAAATGTCATCGGCTTCAATTCCGCCCTGGAACAGATGTTTGGGAGCACGGTCCGAGGACCGGCCGTATGCTTTGCCGATCTCATCTGTTCCCAAGAACGCGCCGCAGGCCAACGGCTGTTGGAGGAGCTATTCGACCGCCGACAGGACAGCTTTCAGCTCGATTCGCACGTCGGCGGTGCGGACGGGCGACCTGTGCGGTGGACTCTATGGCGTGTATCGGGAACGAGCGAAAATTCCGACTATGCGTTGGCTCTGGCCGAGGATGCTCCGCACGACCATCTAGCCGAACAACGTCTGCGGCAAGCCGAAAAGTTGGAGGCCGTCGGGCGTTTGGCCGGAGGCGTGGCCCACGATTTCAATAATCTTCTGACCGGAATTCTTTTGTATTGCGATCTGCTTAAGGCTCATCTTGAGCCCTGCCATCGCGTGCGAAAGTATGCCGACGAGATTCGCAATGCTGGCATGCAAGCCGCCAGCCTGGTGCGCCAGTTGCTCGCTGTGGCCCGGCCCTCCAATTCCGAGGCTCGATTGCTTTCCCTGAACGAAATTGTTGAGGGCATGAGAAATCTTCTGGCTCGCTTGATTGGGGAGAACATCAACCTGCAATTCCGCCTTGATCCTAATGTTGGACTGATCAAGATGGACCCGACCCAGGCGCAACAGATCCTGCTCAATCTGGTGCTGAACGCCCGGGATGCGATGCCCCGCGGCGGTGAGATTACGGTGGAAACGAGCCAATGCAAAGTGCAGGTGCTGCTTGAACCAGAGGATTGTGGAGAGTTGACTGAACCGGACATACGAGGACCGAGGCGTGCGGCCCGCATTCCAACCGCGCTTCCGTGCGCATTGTTTGTAGTAGCGGACAACGGAAGTGGCATGGATGCCGCGACGCACGCACACGTGTTCGACGCTTTTTTCACTACCAAGGCAGGGAAGGGCACCGGCCTTGGACTGGCGACGGTCCACGATATCGTGACCAGCAACGGTGGCCTCATCCACATCGACAGCGCACCCGCGCGGGGCACGCGCGTCTCCGTGCTACTGCCGCTTGTTCCCGCGGAGGTGGTGAGTCTGCCGATTGCCTGCGATAGCCCGACCGAAACGAACGTAAGCGTAGTTTCAGCTAAAGAATAAGAAGAGGAATGAACGCCATGACGTCAGCAGCTCTCAGTCCGATACCGGCGACGCCGCAAATCGAAGCCGCCAATTTTCTCAACCTTCTCATTGTGGACGACGAACGATCGATTCGCGAGGCTTGTCGCGAGGTGGCGCAGTCGTTGGGATACTCCGCCTTCGCGGCCGATTCCGCGGAGCAAGCTTACCGAATGCTTGAGTCGCAAACCTTCGATGCCGTCCTGCTGGATCTGCGTTTGCCGGGCGCCGGCGGTCTGGATGCACTACGCCGCATTAAGGAACGCCGCCCTGAAGCCGTCGTCATCGTAGTCACGGGATACGGTACGGTCCAGTCGGCAGTGCAGGCCATGAAAAATGGCGCCTATGACTACGTGACCAAGCCTTTTAGCCTCGATGAACTGAAAATGTTGCTGGAGCGTGTGGCTACGCATCTGAAGCTGAAGTCCGAAAATCGCCTGCTGCGCGAGAAGGTGAAGTCGAAGCAGGGATTCGGCGGGATCGTTGGCCGTGCTCCGGAGATGGAGAAGCTCTATCGCATCATTGCGAAGGCCGCCAACAGCATTCATCCGGTGCTAATTCTGGGCGAGAGCGGCACGGGCAAGGAGATGGTAGCGCGGTCAATTCACTACTCCGGCCCCTTCCGCGACAAGCCTTTTATTCCCGTGGACTGCGGATCTCTGGTTCCCACCTTGATCGAAAGCGAACTGTTCGGCTACGTGAAAGGCGCCTTCACCGGAGCCAATCAGTCCAAAGACGGACTCTTGGCAATGGCAGAAGGTGGCACCGTTTTTCTCGATGAAGTGGGCGAACTGCCCGTCGATCTGCAAGCCAAAATGCTGCGTGCCATCCAGGAAAAAGAAATTCGACCGGTCGGTAGCACGCGCCGTGTGCCCATCAATGTGCGCATCCTAGCCGCCACCAATCGCGATTTGGAACATGCGGTAACGCAGGGCGAATTTCGTCGCGATCTTTACTTTCGTCTTAACGTCCTAAGCCTGCGCATTCCCGCACTCCGCGAGCGGCGTCAGGACATTCCCCTGCTGATCGCATTTTTCCTCGAGCGCATGGTGCGTAGCTCTGATCAGGAAAAAATTCTGAGTGATGATGCCCTTAAAGCCATGCTTGCCTATGACTGGCCGGGAAACGTCCGCGAACTGGAAAATTGCCTGGAACGCGCCTATGCCTTCACCAGCGGGCCGCTCATCCACACCACCGATCTGCCTCGCGAGGTTGCCAATCTGCCGATTCCCGACACCTCCGATGGGAGTGGGAACGGCAACGGACACGGCAAGATCATTCCCATGGCAGAGTTGGAGAGGCAAACCATTCTGAGCGCAATCACAGAACTCAACGGCGACAAGTTGCAGGCGGCACGCTTGCTCGGCATCGGAAAGACAACCCTCTATCGCAAGCTTAAGGATTATGCCTCGCAGGAATATCAAAGCTGATGCCGATTTCGAACTTGCGGTTGGAACTGGAGTACCGCAACGGGAGGCGGTTGCGCGCTCGGCTTCACTAAGCGCAACATTCTCAGCGCCTCCGCTGTGGCGGCAGACTTGCTATTGAAACAGCATGATACTACTTATCACTTCGTCCGCTAAGGGCACACAGTGCGCGGATGCTTTGCGCGCCGCCACGGGCTTGGAGACTCACTGGGCCCAAACCGTGCAAGAGGCTGCCACCCTCCTGCGACAACAGACGTACTCGGCAGTTGTTATTGACCAGTTCCTGCTCGAGACCGAGCCCGCTGAAAGCGATCAGATGATCGAACACCTCGGCACAGCTTTCCTGGTGAACCTTAACTTCGCGGTCACTGGAATGGAACGACTGGTGCGCGAAGTGCGGTCGGCGCTGCATCGTCGCAAGCGCGAAGAAACCGCGGCGAGGCGAGCGGTGGAAGAGCAGATGCGCAGCGACATGCGCGAGACTCTGACTGCCATGCTGCTGTCCTGCGAGCTCGCGATGTCGGTGCCCGATGTTCCCGGCCCGGCCGTGGAAAAAATTCGCGCTATCGATAATCTTGCCCGCGAACTTCGCTTTCGCCTGCAAGCGAACTGACGCCAGATTGGAAGCCCGAGTCATAACCAATCGTGTAGAGACAGCCGCCTCGGCTGTCCCGCCAGGGCGAAGCATGGCGGAAGCGAGCACAAGGCCGGCACGTTCCACGCTGTGCTGCTGCAGTCCACGCTGCAAGAGCTTGCGCGCAACCGCCGCAAAATTCCTTCCAGTATTCCTCGATTCCCACTAGAATGAACTCGCTCGGCTCGCGGAAGCCCTGCCCATCGCGGTTTCCGCAGTCCGCGGAGGTTTCGTGCACGTTCTGGTCACCACCGACTCGCTTCCGGGTGCTTGGTCCTACACTCGCGAGCTCGTGACCGGGCTAGTCACACGCGGCGTTCGGGTTACGCTGGTCAGCTTTGGCGAGATTCCTCTTCCCGACCAGACCGCCTGGATGGACCACCTGCACGGCCTCGACTTTCGCCCGACGGCCTTTCATCTCGAATGGATGCAGGAAGCCGAACAGGATTTAGGCGAATCCTCCGGCTTCCTCACCGCCCTGGTTCGCGAACTTCGTCCGGACGTTCTGCACCTCAACCAGTTTTGCTATGGAAACCTGCCGGTAGACGTTCCGCGCATCGTGATGGCCCACGGCGATTTAATTACTCGGACGCAGGCGCTTCACAATCGCGCTCCGCGCCCCGAAGGTTCGCTGAACTGGTACCGGAACACCGTGCTCAGGGGTCTGGCCGGGGCTGACGCAGTGGTTGCTCCTTCCGCATGGATGCTCGATCGCATCTGCGCATGTTATCTGCGGCCGCGGCGCGCGGAAGTGATTTATCCGGGGCGCAACCCTATTTTCTTCAACCCCTACGTCAGTAAGGACGATTGCGTACTGGCGGTGGGCCGCCTGGTCGATGTGAGCAAGCAAGTGTTTCTCCTGACCCAGCATCCGTATTCTGTTCCCGTCTGCATTGTGGGCGCTGAACACACCGTGCCCGTCCCGCGCATTCCCATTCGAGCCGATGTGAAGGTGGACACCGGACAAACCACGGTCGCGATTCGCGGACCTCAGACGGAAGCGCAGTTGCGGGCGCTCTATAGTCGGGCCTCCATTTACGCCGCCACGGCACGTTACGAGCCGCTAGGCATCGCTGCTCTCGAAGCCGCATTTTCAAGGTGCGCCATCGTCGCCAATGACATTCCAAGCTTCCGCGAAATCTGGGGAGATGCGGCTCTTTACTTCCGCACGAACGACTCTGCCAGCCTCGCTGAAAATATTCGAACGCTTAATGTCGACCGTGCCATGCGTCG
>DATBEI010000264.1:0-52874 GCA_036269595.1 Candidatus Sulfotelmatobacter sp. | reverse complement strand
TTTCACCGGCGACCGCGGCTCTGGCCACCTATGCTACCTGCCAAACTGCGACCGCGATTGGTCAGTAGTTAAAAGTCTGGCGAAATACCTGGGGGAGGGTACAAGCCGGGGGCCTCGGATGGCGACATCCGAGGCTCTTTACTTTTAGGCCAGCAAGGTTGAAGTTTCGCTTCAGGCGCGATTGGTCCCCGACGTGCAACAGATTAGTTGAAGGGAGGGGACATCTATGCGGCGACGACAACATGGATTTTCTTTGATCGAACTGCTGATCGTGGTTGCGGTTATCCTGGTCATCGCCGCCATCGCCGTGCCCAATCTGTTGAGGGCAAGGATCTCTGCCAATGAGGCGTCCGCGGGCGCCTCGATGAGGACGATTGCCACCGCGGAACTGACTTACAATTTGTCCTACCCGGCGGTTGGTTATGCCAATCTGGCAGCCTTGGGCGGGGCAGCGGGCTGCTCTCCATCGTCCACGACGGCCTGCATTATCGACGAAGTGCTGACCGCTGGAAATAAGAGCGGATATACGTTTGTCGCCACAACCTCGACTTCGGGTACGGGTGTGATGGACCAGTATCTGATTACCTCGATCCCGCAAATCACGAATGGGACTGGCGTAAAGGCTTTTTGCGGAATCGAAGACCACGTGGTTATGTTCATCTCACCGGCTACCGTACCGGCTACACGCGCGGTCTGCGATGGCGGAACCTACAATCCGATCTGACAGTCATTACGCCGCGAGGCTTAGAGGTCTTCAGAAAGCCGGGCATCGTTTGCGGGTACCCCAGGTTACGAAGGTACTTCGGGACTGCTTACTCCGTGTCAATTCAAGCCGTGAGCTCCGTATAATTTTCTCCGTATGGGAGCAAGTTCAGAAGCATCCGAGGCAGCGGCGATTGAATCGGTGATTGAGTCTACCGCTGGAAAACAGGGTTTGTTCTCGTCGTCTCGCAAACGGAGCGTGATCCTCTCTCTACTACTGGTTCTCGGCACGCTGGCTGTCTACAATTCCGTAATTCATAATGCATTCATCAACCTCGACGACGACAACTACGTGATTCATAACCCGCACGTTCAAGCGGGTCTGACTTTCGCTACCGTGAAATGGGCTCTACTTTCGTTTGAAGTAGATAACTGGCACCCGCTGACCTGGCTTTCCCACGCCCTTGACTGGCAGTTGTTCGGAAAGAATGCCGCGGGGCACCATTACACGAGCCTTCTGTTTCATTCTCTAAACGCGGTGTTGCTGTTCCTGTTGTTGCAAAGCGTGACCGGTTTCACCTGGCGCAGCCTCACGGTAGCAACGCTGTTTGCGCTGCATCCGGTAAACGTTGAGTCCGTAGCGTGGGTGTCGGAACGGAAGAACGTTCTCTGCATGACGTTTTTCCTGCTCGCCCTGTTGGCCTATGGATGGTATGCCCAACGTCCTTCGGTGCAACGCTATAGTTCGGTAGCGCTCCTGTTCGCACTCGGATTGATGGCAAAACCACAGATCATTACTCTCCCGTTTGTTCTGCTGCTTTGGGATTATTGGCCGCTGCAACGGGTTCGCTTTGGCCGGCGCGACGAAGTTCCGTGGCGCTATGCACCGGCTTCCATTGGATGGCTGGTCATCGAAAAAGTCCCCCTGCTATTTCTTTCAGCCGCCGACGCAGTCGTGACCATTCGCGCGCAACACGCCGCGGTGCACACCGGACTGGCAGAGTATGCCCTACCTACGCGCTTGGCGAATGCCATCATTGCTTATGCACGCTACGTTGCTCATGCTTTCTGGCCCCTCCGGCTTGCGCCCGCGTATCCACTTCTTGATGACGCTATTCCCCTCAGGCAAGTTTTAATGTCGTGCGCGTTCCTTTTGCTGGTGACGGGGTTAGCGATTGCATCACGGAAGCGCTACCTTTTGGGGGGCTGGCTGTGGTTTCTAGGCACTTTGGTTCCCATGATCGGAATGGTGCAGGTCGGCAATCAGGCCATGGCCGACCGCTATGCCTATATCTCGTTTATCGGCCTATTTTGGATGGTCACCTGGACCATCGCCGAGACTGGCCGGGAGCGGCATCTCTCGTGGCGCGTGCTCGCCGTGCCTGTGTGCCTGGCGGTCGCAGGTGCTGCGCTACTTACTACTCGGCAGATTCGTTACTGGCACGATAGCGAGACCTTGTGGCGATATACGCTGAGTGTCACCGATCAAAATTTCATGGCGCATTCCTATTTGGCGCGAGAGCTAACGGAGCAGAATCGGCACGAAGAGGCGATTCGAGAATACACACAAGCGGAGCAATTCCATCGCTACCCGCTGGTGCAGATCGCTCACCTCGCCGACTATGAACTGCGGCATGAGCACGTAACCGGGGCCATCGCAGATGCGCGTCGTGTGCTGCAAGGCACGAACGACCGGGGCGCACGAGAAATGGCGTTCCGAGATCTGGGGATCGCGAGTACGATGCTCCACCAAACGCAAGAGGCGAAAGAGAATTACAACGAGGCATTGCAACTCGATCCGCAAGACCCTTTCGCTTTGATGGGCATGGGATTGCTGGCCTATCGCGATAGTGACTTTTCCGCGGCGGCGAACTATTTTTCCCGCGTAGTGGCATCGGATGGGAGCGACTTCAACTATCTGTTACTGGCTGGGGCATTGCAACGAAGCGGTCGCCAAGGCGAGGCAAGCTCGGCGTATGCACATGCGCAAAGTGTCTCCTCGGACTGGATGGGAGCGCAAAAAGAAGCTGCCCGGTTTCTGTCGAACTAGCCGTAGCCAATGCAAAATTGCTCTTACGTGTTGTGACTTCCGTAATGGCGCCAGCGGCTTAAAAGCGCACGCTGTTGCATATAATATTTTTGCGAGCACTCGAGTGATTGTGAGCGCTCACTCATACCACAGACCTCATGGCCGCGATCGAAATCATTGGACTGGAAAAAGCGTACTCGCTGGGTTTTTGGCGCAAGCGTCCGAAGCATGCCCTGCATCCGCTTCACTTGCGCGTTGAACAGGGCGAAATCTTTGGATTTCTCGGACCCAACGGAGCAGGGAAGACTACGACCTTGAAACTCCTGATGGGGCTGGTTTTCCCGACGTCGGGCTCCGCCCGCATTCTCGATCGCGAATGGACCGATCCTGACATTAAAGCGCAAATCGGCTTCCTGCCCGAACAGCCTTACTTCTACGATTACCTGACGGCTCACGAGTTGCTCAATTACTACGGGCAGCTTTCCGGAGTTCCCGCGAAACATCGCAAGCAGCGCATCGAAGAAGTCTTGCATCGCGTGGGACTTCGAGATGTAACAGGGGTGCAGTTGAGGAAATTCTCGAAGGGCATGCTGCAGCGCGCGGGCATCGCGCAAGCCATTCTGCACGATCCAAAGGTGATTTTTCTTGACGAGCCGATGTCGGGCTTGGATCCGATGGGCCGGCGCGAGGTTCGCGATTTGATGGAGCAACTCAAGCACGAAGGCAAGACAGTGTTCTTTTCGACTCATATCCTTTCTGACGCCGAGGCCCTCTGCGACCGCGTTGCCGTCATCTATAAGGGTGAACTTCGCGGCGTGGGCGCAATCGAAGATCTGACTTCGACAGTGCAGGGGAAAGTAGAGATTGTGTGGCAAGGGACGCAGGTTCCTGCGTCCATCAAAGCGTTGGGCGCGGAATGCCACGTGACGGGCGATACCGCGCGTGCGGTTATTGCCGAGACGCAACAGGATGCGGCCATTGATGTCCTGCGCCGCGAACACTTGCGACTGGTATCGCTCACGCCGGTACGCACTTCGCTGGAGGAATATTTTGTCGAGAAGATGCGTCGCGCGGATTCCGCTGCCGGGGGTGCGTCATGAATGCGCGAATCGGGTATATCGCCTCCAATACATTTCGCGAAGCGGTGCGCGATCGCGTGCTGTACAACCTGATTGCATTTGCGCTTCTGCTTTCGGGAGCGGCGATTTTTGTGGGTGAGATTTCAATCGAGATCGAGAAACTCGTCGTCATCAATCTTGGCCTTACCGCCGTTTCCCTGTTTGGGGTTGTAATCGCGATATTTGTAGGAATTGGCCTGGTCTCCAAGGAAATCGACAAGCGCACTCTTTACACCGTGCTTTCGCGACCAGTGCGGCGCTGGGAATTCATTGTGGGAAAGTTCTTTGGGTTGTCCAGCACCCTGGTTGTGAATACTTTTTGCATGGCGATCGGCGTTTTCGGTGCGCTGCTTTATGTGTCGCACAAGTTCACGGGGTCAGACGCGTTTATCCTGGTCGCGCTCTACTTCATCGTGCTTCAGTTTTTCATTATTTGCTCCTTGACGTTGCTGTTTTCGTCCTTTTCCTCGCCGCTACTCTCGGCGGTTTTCTCTTTTTCGCTGTTCGTGATTGGCAGTTTCAGCGAAGACTTGCGAGGCTTCGCCGGCATGGCGCATGGCATCACGAAGTGGCTGGCTACGGCGGTCGCTTACCTGGTCCCCAATTTTTCCGCTTTCAACGTAATCAGCAGCGTCGCACACGAGTATCCGGTTGCCGTCCAGCTCGTGCTTCACAACACTCTGTATGCTCTCTTCTATACGGCCACGGCACTAAGTGGAGCAGTCTTGATCTTTGAGCGCAGGAATTTGAAATGAAGGCGCGACAAAGAACGACCATCTTAGCCAGCGTATGCCTGATCGTTTGTTTTGCCGCCAGTGTATTCATGCTTCGAAGCGTTGACCGCCTTCGTCCACAAGCCAGCTTGGATGATGTTCTCTACATCAGCTCTCCGAAAATATTGAAGCGAGCCAGCCTGGGATATGAAGGTCTTCTTGCCGACGTTTATTGGACGCGTGCGGTGCAGTACTTCGGTAGCCGGCGCGGCTCAAACGTCGAACTCCTCGCCCCTCTTTTGGAAATCACGACGAGCCTGGACCCGCATCTCATTCCTGCCTACGAGTATGGAGGGTTTTTCTTGGCGCCTCCGCCGCCAAACGGGGCCGGACAGCCCAAGCGCGCCATTCAGTTGATCGAGTATGGCATCCGTAATAACCCTAACGAGTGGCGGCTTTACTACAATCTTGGATTTGTCTACTACATGGATCTCAAGGATTATGCTCACGCTTCGGATGCATTCGAACGTGGCTCGCAAGTTCCGAACTCACATCCATTCTTGAAAGTTCTGGCCGCGCAAATGGCGCAGCACGGCGGCGAATACCAGACAGCGCGCATGTTGTGGACGGCCACCTATAAGACCAGCCGGGACAAGCTAGTCCAGCAAAATGCAGCCGAGCATCTTCGCGACTTGAAAGTAGATGAAGATGTCTCCAACCTGGAAGGGGCGGTGACCCGCTTCGGCGAAAGGACCGGACGTCTGCCCTCCAGCATCCGTGAACTTGCCAGGGCCGAAGGTTTGCCGGGTGTTCCCGTCGATCCCAAGGGCGAACCTTATAAGATGGATGAGAACGGCCGGATTCTCGTTCAGCATCCTGACGATTTCCCGCTGGCTACCAAGGGTCTGCCAGCGGGGTTTAATGCGGTGGGAAAACATTTCGCCTCTAACTAGCCCAGGCGTTATCCGGCCGACCGTTCGCGCGTATGCAATCAGCTTCACGGCCGCAGCCTGAACTGCTCCAAACTATTCGCCAGTGGTGGAAGGTTTGTGCTTCCCATGAAGGCGCTTGGCTCGCGACTCGCCGCCTTGTTAGCATCCTGTGGGAATTTCTCCGCGATTCCACCCCGGAGCGCCTACGTCAACGCTATGGCGATGCCGATTACGATTGGGACTACCGCGTCAACACGACCAGCGGCGCCGTGGGGTGGCGCGACCGGTTGATGGGCCAGTTTCATTCGGCGTATCAGCCGACTGAACCGGCTGCGTTTCATGCGATGCTGAACACGCTGCAGCATTTTCCTCATGCGCAGCAGTCTCTACTTGATTTTCGCGACTTTACCTTCATCGATCTCGGTTCTGGCAAGGGACGTACACTGCTGATGGCGTCCGATTATCCGTTTCGCAAGATCGTAGGGGTGGAACTCCTGCATTCTCTACACGAGATAGCCGAGCAAAACCTGCGCCAATACAAAAGTGAATCGCAGAAGTGTTTTGAACTGGAATCGATCTGCAACGACGCCACTGCGTTCCGCTTTCCCGATGAGCCGCTGGTACTGTTTCTGTTCAATCCATTCCCGGAATCGGAGATGCGCCAGGTGTTCTCGAATTTGGAAAAATCGTTGCGCACCCATCCCCGGCCTGTGTATGTGCTCTACCACAACCCGTTACTGGAACACGTCGTCACGGAGAGCGGATTGCTGCGCAAACTCGGCGGCACGCACCAGTACTCGCTGTTCGCCGGGAAGTGAAGTAAAACTAGCGATTCCAGCGCTTGGCGTCATATCGGAAGTCGACGAGCGCGTCGCGATAGTCAATCTTGATGTCGAGGTAGCGGAGCAGAACGAAGCCTAAAAATCCTGACACTTCGGTGCCGACGCCGTCACTGATCGCCTTGGTGTCAAATGCGGTCATGTCTTGATTTTCCTGCCGGACATGGCCGAACTGAAGAATGGCTTTATTCGCGCTATAAACTTTGTGCCCTACCGCTCAACGCGGCTCGTTGGGCTGACGTCGCGATTGCTTTTTTCTTCCTGAGCTGACGTCTGTTCTGTGGGCTTGGTGAACAGTTTGGGATCGAGTTGCGGGTTGAACTCAATCTTTTTGACTTCCGCCGAGCTGGTTTCTTTTCCGTCCTGTTTATTGAGATGTTTGAAGGGAGTGGTAACGCCGCCGATGGCGTGCCAATCCGCCAGATCGGACTCGCCCTCAAAAGGGCCCGATTGTCCCATAGCCTTATATTTCTCGCGAAGAATGTAGCCGGTCTTGGGGTCGATGTACCAGCGGACCCAGGGAATGGCTCCGCCTATATCGAGAATCGCAGCATCGACATCGCCAACTTTTTCGGTACCCGCGGCAGTGAAGGTGAAGGAAGGATCGTCGGCGTGCTGCGCGATGTAGACGAGATCATGTTGCACTTGGGAAAGCATCTCAGTCTTTTGCGCTGGAGGCATGCTGCGCGACCCCATGCCCGCCATGCTCATGAAGGCATTGTCGGGCGAAACTACGATGGTGAGAGCGCCTTGCGGCGTTTGCAGTTCGACACGCAAGTGGTCGGGAAATGCCACGTAAACTTCTACCGGAGCGGGAGGAGCGCCGGAGTCGCTTTCCGCCAGGCTGACGTGAACGGCCTTTATGGATTTCAGCTTGGAAAGACCGCCCATGGCGGTTGCGACCTTCGCGGCCAGGGCCTTGCCTTCGGGATTTGAGGCCGCCGCTTTTCCGCTCTCTTCTTCGTGCCTTTTTTCTGCAGGCGGAGGCGGAATGGTGATGTCGATGTTCTTTACGGCACCAAGCGAGGAGAACGGCTTGTCGAACTCTTTCTCGTTACCCACAACCAGAACGGCCATTTGATCGCGATGCATATATCTTGCGGCGACGCGGTTGACATCGGCGGCCGTTACTTTTTTGATCTCGGCCTCATACTTATCGAGCCAGTCGGCGGGATATCCGTAATACTCGTAGGTCATGCGCTCGCCCAGAATTTTGTCGGGTGAATCGAGACGAAAAATAAACGCGTTGAGGATGGCGTCTTTCGCGCGCTGGATTTCGTCTTCGGTGACGGGTTTCCTGGAAAGATCCGCGATATCTTCGGTGGCCGCCTGAATGGCTTCGATCGTGGTGGCGCTCTTGGTACCAATCGCCACTTGCAGGATTCCAGGATGGCCGAAGTTGCTGCCTACGCCTCCACCGACGCTGTAGGCCAGCCCGCGTTTAGTGCGGATGTCGTTGAACAAACGCGACGAGAAGCCGCCGCCGAAGGCCTCGTTGAAAACGCTAAGCGCATAGTAGTCGGGATTGTCGCGAGTGACGCCCAGTCCGATCATGTGAATGGTGCTCTGATTTACATCTTCTTTGGAGACAAAATAATTCCCCGGAGGTGCAGGGGAGTATTTGATTTCGTTTTTTCGAGGAGCGGCCGGACCCTTGGGCCAGGAATCGAAAGCGGCGCGCAGGCGGGCTTCCATCGCTGCGGAGTCAAAGTCTCCGCTGATGCCTAGGATGATGTTATTCGGATGTATGTACTTGCTATGCCAGTCGATAAGATCCTGGCGAGTGACGGCGGCGACGGTAGCATATTCGGGATCGCGAGCGTAAGGATTGTCGGCACCATAGGCTAGTTTCATCGTCTCGCGGTGCGCGATTTCTCCTACGTCGTCGTTGCGCCGCGAGATTGCGTCCTCTTCCTCTTTCTGCGCAATATCAAGTTTGTCGGCACGGAATTCGGGATTCCGGAGAACGTCCACGAAAGCTTTGAAGACATCGTCGAGATCGCCCTTCAAGCAGGAGAAACTGATAGTGGTAGAGTCGGGGCCGCCGCCCGTCTCAACCTTGGCAGCGCGGACTTCGAGGAAGTCGTCGAGTTGATCGCCGGTTTGAGTCTTCGTGCCGCCTGTGCGCCAGACTTCGCCATACATATCGACCAAGCCGACCTTGGCCGCGGGTTCGTTGACGGAGCCGCCGCGAATTCGAGCGGTGCCATTGAGCAGAGGCAGTTCATGATCCTCCTGTAGAAAGATCACCATGCCGTTCTTAAGCTCGATGCGCTTCGGCTGCTGCGGCTTAAATGCGGGCAGTGGAGGAATTGTGATCTGTTGCCAGGTCGAAGCTTGTGCAGATGCTCGCGGAGCAAATGTGAAGGTCGCAGTGACAATAATCAACGTGACGAAAAGAGACTTGGTCGACTTCATTGCGCACCTCCTGAATTGCCGGAGTCATTTGCAGATTGACCGCCTCCACCTGCGCCGGACGTTTCGATCACGCCTATGGTGCGATTGGTGTCGACGAAGGTCTGATTTGCCACGCTGCGAATGTCGGCCTTCGTGACCTGGTCGATGCGGTCGACCGATCGGAACAACTCGCGCCAATCGCCGTAGCGCGTCTGGTAGGTGGCGAGTTGCGTGGCTAGCCCTTCGTTGTCGGCGAGGCCGCGAAGCAGGTTAGCTTTTGCGCGGGTCTTAATCATCTTCAATTCGTCGTTGGTAATGTCTTCCTTCTTGATTTTGTCGATTTCCACATGGATGGCGTCCGCCATTTCGCGCGTGGTGTGCCCGGGGAGGGGAACCGCGTAGAAAGCGAATAGATGTGGGTACTTGGTTCCGGGCATGCCGGTGAACCCAGCAGAGTAGGATGCGATTTTCTTGTCGCGCACCAGGGCACGGTAGAGACGCGAGGTGCGGCCTTCGGACATCAAGTCGGTGATGGCGTCGAAAACGGCGTCGTCTTTGCTGCGGTAATCGGGACGGTGGTAGCCCTCGAGGTAGAGGGGCTGCGAGGGATCTCTCAGCACAACCCTTCGCTCGGAGTTTTGCGGCGGCTCGGTGGTGGTAGTCTCGTCGGGCTGGGGACGGTCGGTCAGGCGGCCAAAATATTTTTCCAGCATGGGCATTGCCTGGGAGGCCTTTATATCCCCGGCGACGGCAACCACCATGTTCGAAGGTACATAGTAGTGATCAAAGAATTTCTGCGCGTCGGTAGCGGAGAAGGAGTTCAGATCCGACATCCATCCTACGGTTGGCCGATGGTAGGGATGCGCTTCGAAGGCAGTGGCGGTGAATTGCTCGACGAGGCGGCCGATGGGATTGCTGTCGGTGCGCATTCGGCGTTCTTCGATGACCACGTTTCGTTCTTTGTAGAACTCGCGCATCACGGGATGAAGGAAGCGCTCGGACTCGAGATATGCCCACAATTCAAGACGATTGTCAGGAAGCGAATAGTGATATCCGGTCTCGTCGTAGCTGGTGAAGGCGTTCATGTCCTCGCCGCCATTCTGCTCAACGAGCTTGCCGAACGCGTTGGGCACGACGAACTTGTCGGCATCGGCGATGGCGTCTTTCCATGCTTTTTCGAGCTCTTTGAGTTTAGCGTCATCGCGGCCGACGGATTTGTCGCGCTCGTCAATGTACGCGGCATAGGCAACCTCAACTTTTTCCAGCGCGGCCTTCTCCGCGGGGTAGTCCGTGGTGCCGATTTTGTCGGTACCCTTGAACGCCATATGCTCGAACATGTGCGCAAGCCCGGTCTGCCGCATGGGGTCCTGCGCGGAGCCCGCATCTACCAGGGTGAAGAAGGAGAAGACCGGGGCTTCCGGGCGTTCACAGACCAGCAGCGTAAGGCCATTAGGAAGTTTCTTGACCGTGATGCGCTTTTCGAAGGAGGCGACATCTTGCGCGACAGCGAAAGTGCATAGAAGAAGGAATACGACAGCCGTTTTCAAGTTACGGAATTTCATTGAACCTCCGACAGTAGGACGAGCATATCGGCCACAGACATGTTTTGGACGGCGAGCAGGGCAGAAGTTTGAAAGTACGTGGATGCAAGGCAGTTGTCAAACCTGCTCGGTCACTCCAGTTTAGCTGGGATTTAGAACGGAAGTAAGAACAAAGCTGTATTTTGTGCGCCGCGCGATTTCGGGCACAATAGCAGCCGGAGACCTCGTGAACGATTCGACCGTCGAGATTCAAGGCAAGCATCTGAAGCTATCGAACCTGCAGAAGGTGCTTTATCCCGCGACCGGATTCACCAAGCAGCAGGTGATTGATTACTACGCCCGGATTGCACCGGCGATTATTCCGCATCTGGCCGGGCGTGCACTCACGCGCAAACGATACCCCGATGGCGTGGAAGGGAAGCCGTTCTTTGAAAAGAACGCCCCCAAGTATCGTCCAGACTGGGTGAAAACAGCGCCCATCTGGAGCGAAGGAAACCGGCGCACGGTTTATTATGTCCTGGCGAACGATCTGCCCACGCTTATCTGGCTGGCGAATCTTGCGGCGCTCGAACTGCATCCCTCGTTGGCCTTAGCGAAGGACATCACATGTCCGACGGAGATGGTATTTGATTTGGATCCCGGGCCGCCGGCAAACATGGTGCAATGTTGCCAGGTGGGACTGTGGTTGCGCCAGATCTTCGAGCATTTTGGACTGCAGAGTTTTCCCAAGACGTCGGGATCAAAGGGACTGCAAGTTTACGTTCCGCTGAACACACCGACGAATTACGACGCCACAAAAACCTTTGCCCATGCGCTCGCACAACTGTTGCAGCAGGATCATCCTGAGATGGTTGTCAGCGATATGAAAAAAACGCTCCGCACCGGGAAGGTGTTGGTGGACTGGAGTCAGAATGATGAGCACAAGACAACAGTCGCAGTTTATTCGTTGCGAGCACGCGAACATCCTACGGTTTCCACTCCGATAACTTGGGAGGATGTGGAACGGACTTTCAAGAAGAAGGATGCCAGCCTGCTGGTGTTCGAAGCACCACAAGTGATTTCGCGCGTCGAGAAGTTGGGCGATTTGTTTGCTCCGGTGATGACCTTAAAACAGCGGCTGCCAGATTTGAAAGGCTTGGCAAGTGCGGTTGCGAAAGAGCCAGAGCGCATTGAGGTCGCGGCCCAGGCGGACGAAGATTCGGTTCATCCGCGAAAGACTGCGCGGAAGAAGGCTGCGCCGAAGAAACAAGCGCGGAGGAAATCTCGGAAGATATAATCCCAATCCACGGCCTGTCTGCCGCGGACGCCCCTCCGCGATGTAGCGCTACTGATTTGTCGGAGAACGTATGGCGCAACTTTTTGTGGGAACGTCGGGTTGGGCTTATCCCCCATGGAAACCCGATTTTTATCCGGCGAAACTGGCACAGAAGAAATTCCTGAGCCACTATGCCGCGCAACTGAACACCGTTGAAGTGAATTTCACGTTTCGGCAGTTGGTGAAGGAAACGACGATCCAGAACTGGCTGCAAGACACTCCTTCGCATTTTCGTTTCGGCATCAAGGCTCATCAAGTGATCACGCATATCAAGCGACTAAAAGGGGCGGACGACTTTGTTTCCCGATTCTTAAGCACCATCGAACCGTTGGCGGCTGCTGGGAAGCTTGGCCCAGTGCTGTTTCAACTGCCTCCTAATTTGAAGGCGGATGCGGCGTTGCTCAAAGATTTTCTTGCGATGCTGCCGCGATCCGTGCCTGCGGCGTTTGAATTTCGTCATGACTCGTGGTTCAAGGACGCGACTTGGGATTTGCTGAAGTGCAGCCAAGCGGCATTGTGCGTGGCGGAAACCGAGACGTTGACGACTCCGGAGATCGCAACCGGAGGGTTTGTCTATTATCGCTTTCGCAAGCCCAACTATACGCAGGAAGAGCGAAGTTCGATGATCGAACGAATTGGGCATCATATGGCAGAGGGCCGCGACGTGTTCGCTTATTTCAAACATGAAGAAACGCCGGAAGGGGCGCTGTTTGCTTTGGACTTGCTGCGGGGCATGCAGGAGACGTAGCAGCTACGTCTCTACGAATGGTTTCCTGCGGCATCTTTTTCATCACTTTTCTTGGCGTCAGATAACACGGATACTGAATCTCTCCTCTCTTATGGAGTTCCATGCGAATTCGCGCGTGCTTTCCGGCTTTCTCGATTACCTGCGAATCGAGAAGGGGCTGGCGCGGCTTTCGATCTGCGCTTATAGCACCGACATCCTGCAATTTGCCGAGTTCCTGGAAAAGCGAAAGCGACAGCTGTTAAGCGCGCAGCGAAATGATGTACGTGAATTTCTGCAGCAGCTTTTTTCGCATCAGGTGGATGGGCGCAGCGTGGGGCGCAAGCTGTCGGCGCTACGTCATCTTTATCGCTATCTGTTGCTCGACAAAAGAATCGAGCAAGATCCGACTTTGAATATCGAATCGCCGCGGCAGTGGAAAGTTTTGCCCAAGTCACTGGCGCTGGATGAAGTCGAGTCGACATTGGCTGCCCCAGCCAAAACGCTTGATAGTCGAGTTGGCGACTCGAAGGATCACGCCGCATTGGTGTCGCGCGATCAAGCCATTCTCGAACTGCTCTATGCCGGCGCGCTGCGGGTTACGGAGTTGGTGAATGCGTCGCTCGAAGATTTGAAGTTAGAGGCGGGATACATGCTGGTGCGCGGCAAGGGAGACAAAGAACGCATTGTGCCGCTGGGCAAGCCTGCGCAGGACGCGCTTTCGGGATATCTGGCAACCGGCCGTCCGGCGCTTATGGAGCGAAAGTCAAAAAATCCTCTCCCTCTCGCAAAAAGCGCGAGAAGGCTGGGGCAGCCCGCAGTAGAGGGGAATTCAACATCTCTCTTTATCGCGCGTGGCGGGCGGAAGCTGACACGGCAAAGAGTTTGGCAGATGGTGGGGGCGGCTTCCAGCGCCTCTGGACGGCACGCATCGCCGCACATGCTGCGACATTCGTGCGCCACGCACATGGTGGAGAATGGAGCTGACTTGCGCACGGTGCAGACCATCCTGGGCCATTCCGACATTTCGACCACGCAGGTTTATACGCACTTGGCGCTCGACCGGCTCAGAACGGTGTATCAGAACCATCATCCGAGGGCGAAGGCTCGGTGAACATCTTTGATTGTTGATTGAAAACAATTAAGGAATAGGTTTGAGTTTTCCAATCAATAATCATCAATCAAATATCAACAATTTAAAAAATGACGAAGCCGAATACAGTCGTCAGCAAGGCGGTCGCCGATTTTCTCAGCCATTTGCGCGAGCGCAATGCCTCGCCTCATACGATCAAAGCGTATAGCGGCGATTTGGCGAACTTCGCTGCCTACGCTGGCACGCGAGGATGGAAATCGATCGACCACATTACGATTCGCGGATTCCTCTCACAACTCTACGAAAAAGGTTTGGGGAAGACTTCCGTCGCGAGATCACTTGCGGCGGTGCGGTCTCTTTATCGCTGGCTAGCGCGAGAGGGTGTTGTCGAACAAAATCCGGCGAAGCTGGTGGCGACCCCGAAGCTGGCAAAAAAACTCCCGCGAGTACCCACGATCGAAGAGATGAATTCGGTGCTGGATGGTCCAATGCCGGAAGTGGCAGCCTTTCCCGAGCGCGACCGGTTGATGCTGGAACTGCTCTATGGGTGCGGCATCCGCAATTCAGAGCTCACTGGAATCAACCTCGACGACATTCGCCTGAGTGCGGAAGCAATCCTGATCCGCGGCAAAGGGAAAAAAGAACGGTATGTGCCATTTTGCGGTTCGGCCAGGAACGCGCTGGCAGCCTATCTTCCAGTGCGCCAGACCATGCTCTCGGAACCGCGAAGGAGCACGTTCGCTTTGCTGATCAACCACCGAGGCAGGCGGCTCACCACTCGCAGCGTAGGCCGCATTATCAAGACAATTGCGATTGCCAAGGGATTGTCGCCCGATGTTCATCCACACACTCTGCGCCATGCTTTTGGCACCCATATGTTGGAAGAAGGCGCTGACCTGCGGGCGATCCAGGAATTGCTCGGTCACGAGCGTCTCGCCACCACGCAACGCTATACGCAACTTTCGATGAAGCACGTGTTGCAGGTTTACGATCAGACGCATCCGCGCGCTAAGTAGCAATTTGCGTTCCTGTTACCTGAGTAACTTGGTTGTTTCCGCCTCTGCCCAGAAAATGTAACGGGAATCTGGCGGCCCGAGGCTGGTTGAGTTCGGGCACGACACCTCTGACCCCCGGGAGGCGCTGTGCGCAAGATCAATCCAGAACTCTGGCTTCTATTGTTTTTAGTGGTAATTGCTGCGATCTTGAATTTTCTGGTCGCGTCGCAACGGATGGCCCTGGTTTTTTACTTTCTTCCTACCCTCTTTTCCGCATATCACTTCGGGCGACGGCACGCGACCCTCACGGCGGTTGCCAGCGTGGTATTGGTGGTATTGCTGACCTTCCTCAATCCGGCGATGTTTAACCGGCGAATGGATCTTCCGTTCGACGCGCGTTGGTTCGATTTCACGCTGTGGGGAGGAGTGCTGATGGTCGCGGGATATGCCACCGGCACGCTTTATGAGCGCAACCAAAAAACTTTGCGAGAAATGGAAGAAGGCTATGACGGGATGCTGGTGATCCTGCAGAATTTTCTGGCAAACCAAAAACACAGCGACACTCACGCCTATCGTATTTCGATGTGCGCCACGAAAATCGCGGAAGCCGTTGGACTAGACTCGGGAAGCGTCGAGGATATCCGCATGGCGGCTTTGTTGTTCAATATGAAGGAATTGGGAATCACCAACGAAGTCCTCTGCAAAGCGGCGCAAGTGTCGCAGGAAGAGTTGCAGCACGCCATGCAGAATCGCAGCAAGGCTCAATCCAAAGCCGGAGCGATGAGCGGATCGTTGCGGCAAGCGATCCCGATTTTTCTTTCGGAGCGGCAGTTGCGACAAAATGGGGGCAAGCCGGACGACGCATCGTTCGAAGTGCAAATTCTCTCGCTAGCCGAAGAATACGAGACTCTCAGCAGCGTGGACCGCGGCGCAAAGATGTCACCGGCGCAGGCGGGTCAGGAAGTAATCAAACGGGCGGGCAGTCGCTATGATTCACTCGTGCTCAACGCTTTCACGACCGCTTTCGGCGGGCAGGCCGCGGGCGCTGGCGCCTGAGGACGCAATCTGCGTCTGGCGAAGTTCTTCCCACATCTTGACCACTTGCGCTCTCGAATCGGCAGTGAGCTGTTGATAGGCCGCTTCGGACGCCTCGGATTCCGCCGGCGGATAAATCGCATCTCCGAAAACCATTTTGAGCGGCGCGAAGCCGCGAAATGGCTGGTTTCGCGGCCACGCGTCGTAGAACCCATCAATCGCTACGGGGACGATTGGCACCTGCAGGTGAATCGAAAGAATCGCGGCGCCTTTTTTGAATATTTTTGGTGAGCCGTCGATCGAACGCTCGCCTTCGGGATAAAGAACGAGCGCCATGCCGTGGCGCAATCCAAAGGCGCCGGCACGCATTGCCGGAACTAAATTAGCGTCGGGATCAAGAACCATGACCTTGATGGAGCGGGCCAAGCGGCGCATCATCCCTTTGCCGAAGTGGTCGCTGGTGCCAACAGCGAAGGCGCGGAAGAAAACATCCGGCGGCAGAATGCCGGCCAAAACCAGCGGATCGAGATAGCTCTGGTGATTCGACGAAATAATGTAAGCGCCTGTCTTGGGAAGTTTGTCGAGCCCAGTTACCTTCAAATGAAAGCGGTCGAGCGCGATGAGTTGGAATATCCTAGAAACCAGAAACCAAAATGTGTCGTTGATTTTGTTCGGGTGGGAGAGCGCGAGAACGTCAGGATCTTCGGGATCTTCGGCCAGGATGGATTTCCATCCGGCGAAGCTGGCGCGCGTTCCATGACCGCCAGAGTGAGTGGTGGAGCTTTTCAGGACGGCGTCGATGAGATCGCGGACGGTGTAGATCTCGGTTAATTGTGACTCTTTAACGTTGCCGCCGAGTTCGTCTTCAAGGTGACTGAGCAAGTCGACGCGCTGCATCGAATCGAATCCGAGGTCGAGGTCGAGATTGAGAGTCGGCCGCATCGCCGGGGCACTGTGGGCGGTTTCGCGAATGATTTTCAGCCCGCGCTGCACGTCGGGTTGATCGAGCCACGCAGACTCCTCAGCCGTTAACGGCTTTTCAGCAGAGAGCTCTGAATCGTCCTCTACCTTCTTCGACAGATTGGCCTTTACTCTCTTTTCGACTTCGTAGCGCTTGATTTTGCGGGTCGTGGTGCGCGGCAAATCGTCCTGCCAGATTTCATAACTCCCGATCCGCTTAGTCGGCGCGATTTTAGGCGACAGGCCCTCAATATCGAAGCGAATCACTTCTTTTGCGTTGACGATTTTACGCTGCCGCAGAACGTCGAAGTTTGGGACAATCACGGCATGCAGGCGATCGCCGCCTCCGTCAGGCTTGCCCTCAAGTCCCAGCACTGCCATTTCCTTGATGAACGGGGACTTGAGGTAGTGCGCCTCAATTTCGTCGGGATAAACATTTTTCCCGTTGCTGAGAACGATTACTTCTTTCTTGCGGCCGGTTAGAAACAGGTGGCCATGCGAATCGAAATAACCGAGATCACCGGTAAGGGACCAGCCATCGCGAAGGACGGCCGCGGTGGCATCGGGACGGTTCCAATAGCCCTTCATGACGACGGGGCCGCGCAGAGCGACCTCGCCCACTGCGGAACTAACTTCTTGCGGTTGCGGGTCCACAATCCTGGCCTCGACGCCTTTCAGTGCCTTGCCTACGGATCCAATTTCGTTGTCGCGAGGAGAATTGGCGAACACGGCGGCGGTCGTTTCTGTTAGACCATAAGCCTGCAGGACATCGATGCCCAGGTCGTGAAAGGCGCGCGCGATGGTGGGATCGAAGCGCGATCCGCCAGTGACCAGATAACGCATTTTTGGCCCCAGCGTATCGTGTACCTTGCGGAAGAATATGGGGCCAGCGTTGATTCCGACTCTGCGCAGAGTACGGTTGAGCGCCACCATGGCGCCAAAAAGCTTTTGCGCGATCGCGCCTCGTTTTGCGACCTGCTGCAGCACCCGCTCATGGATCAAGTAAAAAAATTGCGGCACAACCGCGAAGGCGGTGATGTTCCGTTCGCTTAAGGCCCGCAATAATTCGGTCGTGTTGACTGTCTCCAGATAGACCACCCGCGATCCTTTGACCAGGGGGAGCAGCAGATTCGCCATTTGGGCGAGGACGTGAAAAAGAGGCAGCACGCCGAGCAGGGCATCGCTTGGCCCAATATCGACCCAGTTAAATACTGCATCGACTTCGCCGAGGAAATTAGCGTGAGTCAGCATGACTCCTTTCGGATCGGCGGTGGTGCCAGAGGTGTAGAGCAGGGAAGCGAGATCGTCATCCGCGGCTGGAGCGGGTTTGAAGTTGCCAGGGCCGGCATGGAAGATCGCGGGCAGATCGCCGATCAGCAGTTCCTGATTCAGTTTGCCTGTCACCCGATCCGGGTCCATCAGAACCAGGCCGAGTTTCAATTCTCCAGCCGCGAGGCGAACTAGCGGAACGTGCTTCGCATCGCAGAAAACTGCCGAAGTGCCGCTGTCTTTCAGCAGTCTCGTGACTTGATCGTCGTGCAGGGCGGTGTCGAGCGGCACGGCGGCACAGCCGGAAGCGATGATTCCAAGATAGGCCGCAACCCAGCGCGGGTGGTTATCGGCCAAAATGGCGAGGCGGGATCCGCGAGAGAATTGATTTTCCGCGATCCACCGGCCCACCGATTCAGCCATGCGGCGGACTTCGGCATAGGTACAGCTTTCAAGGTCAGCCTGGCGTTGGAGTTCGAGCGCAATATTGTTTGGCCAGCGCTGGGCGCATTCGACAAAGCGATCGTAGAACGTGGGCATTGGTCGTCGCGAATATACACGAAAAGGCCGTCGCGCCGCAGTGTCTGGGAAGCGGAGTTTTCCGCCCGCATACAGAACCCTTTGCGGTAGTTGTCTGGACGGAGGACGAGTTGAAGCGAACCGTTTCGGTGCCTGAATTACGGCTTCTTAGAAAGACGCGCTTGTTCCGCCTTCGCGATGGCCTTGCGAAATTCTTCTACCGCGGTCACGCCGGGTTCGCGCAAGCAGTCTTTCGCAATCAAGCGCCAGACTGGCGGTGAATCCAGCGGGTATTGTCCTCCTCGGTAGACTTCAAATGTATCTTCGGATGCGCCGACTTCATTTGTTATGCGCGGACTGTTTTGCGGACCCATCTGCGGTCCCATCCCGGGGTCGTTGAGCGGCGGTGGTGTCCCTTGCTGGGCGCCAATACGCACCGTGCTGTCGGTGGATTCTGCCGTCCCCGGGCGCTGGTCGATTGGGCCGCCTTTTATTGTTGGCCGGACGCTATTGCTATTTCCGGTCCGTACGGCGATGACCAAGTCGGACTCTTGCCCGTCCATGACCGGTTCCAGGCGGCCCCATTCCATCAGCGCTTTCTCAACGGCGGCGCGAGCGTTGGCATTCGCCATAGGTTCGTTAATGGGCTCTCCGGCCTCCGGGTTCACCACGACGCGTACGGTCGTGGCTCGCAAAACGTATTCGGGCAGTGTTGATTTTTTCTTGTCCTTCGCATGAGCAGGAAGCGCAAGAAGCGTAGCTAGCAGGACGACTGAGGAGAGCCGTGCAGTCATGGGAACCTCCGTGACTAGCGAACGATGCCGTCATTATACTGGAGGTGCGCAAGCATGCTTCGCCGGAGACGTCGGCCGCATCTAATGTGCTAGGCTTTAAAGGTATTTCCGGGCGCGCTGCCCTCTGAAGGAATTCCGGTTGATTAATCACCTGTTAGGCAAGGTTTTTGGGACTAAAAACGAACGTGTCATTAAGTCGTTGATGCCGAGGGTCCAGGCGATCAACGCGCTCGAGCCGCAAATCCAGAAGCTCAGCGACGCCGAACTGCGCGCCAAGACGGACGAGTTCCGTCAGCGCATTCAGGAGCGGTTAAGTCGGGTCGGCAGAAGTCCTCAAGTTGAACCTGCCGAGCCGGGAGCCGAGGATGGTGGCGATATTGACGAGCAGAAGCGGTTTGAAAAGGAACAGTATGAAGCTCTACAGGAAGTTCTCGACGAGATTCTGGAAGAAGCTTTCGCCATAGTTCGCGAAGCAGGGCGGCGCGTGCTCAACATGCGCCATTTCGATGTGCAATTAATTGGCGGCATGGTGCTGCACCGTGGAACGATCTCAGAAATGAAGACCGGCGAGGGCAAGACGCTGGTCGCCACGCTGCCGGTATATCTCAACGCGCTGAGCGGGCGCGGCGTGCACGTGGTCACGGTGAACGACTATCTAGCCAAACGCGACTCGGAGTGGATGGGGAGGCTCTACCGTTTCCTCGGCCTGACGGTCGGCGTGATCGTGCATGATCTGGACGACGAAGAGCGTCGCGCCGCCTATGCCGCCGACGTCACTTACGGCACCAACAATGAATTCGGATTCGACTACCTGCGCGACAACATGAAGTTCGATATCAAAGATTGTGTGCAGCGTGGACACAATTACGCGATTGTCGACGAGGTCGATTCCATCCTCATCGATGAAGCTCGAACCCCGCTGATTATTTCAGGCGCGAGCGAAGAGTCGACCGACAAGTACTACAAAGTCAATCGCATCATCCCGAAGTTGGAAAAAGGCGAAGAGATCGAAGCTCCCCCTGGGGAACCCGCGCAACTGACCGGCGACTTCGTGGTCGACGAGAAACATCGCAACATCACTGTGACCGATGAAGGCTGGGTGAAGGTGGAGGGGTTGCTGGGGATTGGAAACATTGCCGACCCGGAAAACTGGCCGCTCAAGCATCACGTGGAGACCGCGATCAAGGCGCATGCGCTTTATCGCAAGGATGTGGAATACGTGATCAAAGACGGGGAAGTCATCATCGTCGACGAATTCACTGGACGCATGATGCCGGGGCGTCGCTGGTCCGACGGCCTGCACCAGGCGATCGAGGCCAAGGAAGGCGTGAAGATCGAGCGCGAGAACCAGACGCTGGCGACGATTACCTTCCAGAATTATTTCCGCATGTTCAAGAAGTTGGCCGGCATGACCGGTACGGCGGAAACGGAAGCGGCTGAGTTCGAAAATATTTACAAGCTGGAAGTGGTGGTGATCCCGACGAACAAACAGATGCTTCGGCTGGAGCATCCCGATGTCGTCTTTCGCACGGAGAAAGAGAAATATTTTGCGGCGGCGGATGAAATTGAAAAACTCCATGCCAAGGGCCAGCCAGTACTGGTGGGCACGACTTCGATTGAGAAATCCGAGCGCCTTTCAGAACTGCTGAAGAAAAAGGGCCTGAAAGAGCACGTCGTGCTCAACGCCAAGTTCCACGAGCGCGAGGCAGAAATCGTGGCCCAGGCCGGGCGCAAGGGCAGAGTAACGATTGCCACTAACATGGCGGGCCGTGGTACCGACATCCTGCTCGGCGGCAATCCGGAGTTCATGGCCAAGCAGGAAATGGTGAAGAAGGGGATTGCCCAGCAGTTGCGGGTGGCGCAAGGAAAGATCGAAGGCCCCCAGGAAGATGGGGAAACTTCGATTTTCTACTACAACGGGAACGAGTACACGGTCCCGACCGATAAGTGGACCGAAGCCTTCAATCATTACAAAGAGCAGACCGACAAAGAACACGACGAGGTCACTGCGGTCGGTGGGCTGCACATTCTGGGCACGGAGCGGCATGAATCGCGGCGCATTGATAACCAGTTGCGCGGCCGCGCCGGCCGCCAGGGCGATCCGGGCTCGTCACGTTTCTACCTTGCGCTCGAAGATGACCTGATGCGCATCTTCGCTAAGGAGTGGGTCTCGAACTTGCTGCAGAGGCTGGGCATGGAAGAAGGCGTACCGATTGAGTCGAAGATGATTAGCCGCCGCATCGAAACGGCGCAGAAGACCGTCGAATCGCAGCACTTCGAATCCCGCAAACATTTGCTCGAGTACGACGACGTAATGAATAAGCAGCGCGAAGCGGTCTATGGTCTTCGGCGCCGCTTGCTCGAAGGAACCGATCAGAAAGATCTAATTCTCGAAGATTACGTTTCGGCCATTCTGGGCGAGTTGCTGGAGCAATACTGCCCAGTGAAAGCGCACGCCGCTGACTGGGATATCAAAGGCCTGAAAGACGCGGTGTTCACGCGCTTCGGGGTCGACTTCACTTCCGAAGGCGTGAAGGCCGACACGCTAAACCGGCAGGAACTCGGCGACGCGATTTTCGAGAAGCTCAAAGAGCGCTACGATGCGAAAGAAAAACTGATTGGCCCTGAGGCCATGCGACATCACGAACGCATGATTATGCTGAGCGTGATCGATCAGCAGTGGAAAGATCACCTGCTCAGCATGGATCACCTGAAAGAAGGAATTGGGCTGCGCGGCTATGGCCAGCACGATCCGCTGGTCGAATATAAGAGAGAATCCTTCGACATGTTCGAAGCGATGATGCAGCGCTTCCAGGAAGACACGGTTCGGTATCTTTACTTGATGCAGATTTTGGAGCGGCCACCGGAGCAGCCTGCGGGCGGTCCGCCGCCGAGCGCGTCTGTTGGACAGGGCGCGGTTGGGCCGGGAACCGGACATCACGATGGAGATGGGAACGGGCGGCGTCCGTCGCGCATGGTTTCGACATCCGCCGATGAACTGGAAGAGGCTTTTATGCGTCGTAAGCGCCGCGAGTTGGAGCAGGCGCGGATGGCAGGCGCAGGCGACACGCAGCCCGTACAGCAAGTTGTCCGCGGGCAGGAGAAGGTTGGGAGAAATGATCCATGCCCCTGCGGCTCGGGCAAGAAGTACAAGAAGTGCCACGGCGCTTAGAAAATCTGGGCGCCCCACCCTTGTCGCGTTTCTTGCGACAGGGCGGGGATTTTGATTTTGGGTACTGATTCGAAATCCGAAAAGAACTCAAAATCCGCCACCCTCTCCCTCCTAAAAACGGAGGCACAATGGTGGCGCACCCTAGTTCTTCACGGCCTTGAACGTCATCTCATTCGCAGCACTGTGGGTTTCCTGTTTCCAATCCGTGAATAGCGTCGCGTAGTTTTTGGTGATGTAATCTGCTGGCCTCACGCCAAACTTTTTGGCGGTCGCGTCGATCCAGCGCGATGGGCCTTCGATCTCGCAGAAATTGCCGATTGGAGTTTCATCCACTACGACGTGCCCTTTCTTGTCAGTCCATTCCGCGCGGAATTTTTCGTAACGGAATGATGGCGAGTAGCCAAGCCCTCGCAAAATCGCATCCATTGTTTTTCCGTCACTGACGCCGGTTTCCAGTTCGATGCGGCTGCTGTGCCGTCCTTTTTTCCCAGCACTCTTGTGAGTTAGTTTCCACTCTGAGCCGTACTTCCGCAGGCGCAGCAATTCCTTTCGCGCCCGCAAAACCTGGCCGGGCAGGTCGTAGAGCGTATTTATCTCGTGAGTTCGTTTCGTTTTGAGATGAAAGCCAGCCGCACGCAGCTTGCGATTGAGAGCGCGGAAATCCTCCACCCTAAATTTGACTTCGATTTCCCGCGACATGAGATGAGTGTATTACGTAGCTGACGGACTACGATAGTGCGTCGAAATGGCTGGTGCCATTCGAGAGTATTTGCCCCAATCAACCTCTTCCAGAGGGCCCACCACGAAGAACCAAGCTAGAGCTCCAATCCACGCCACCACTGCGGTGATGAAGAACGGCCAGTAAAAGGATCCCGTGCGATCGAGAAGGAATCCGGTGAGTGCCGGAGCCACGGCTCCCGCGAGATTTCCCGCAAAATTCTGCACGCCGACCCATCGTCCCACCATATGAGGTCCGGCCAAGCTTTGCGGAAACGCCCAACTGTTACAAATGCTGATGCCGAGGAAGACTCCCACCAGAGCCAACATGACAATGAACAGCGAGCCTTCCGTCACGGTGATGAACATCAGGACGAGACCGATGCCTGCGTGTCCAAATGCCATCCATCCCTTGCGGACCGCGGTCGGCGAGGCTCCCGCCTGAATCCATCGATCTCCTAGCTTTCCAGTCACAACCGATGAGATCGCCGACATGAAGAAGACCAGAGACCCCTGCCTCGCCATTGCGTTCATCGTAAGATGACGCTCTCTCATCAGGTAGAACGGTAACCATGTCACGAGAAAGTACAAAAAATAGTTGATGGAGGATTGGCCGATGCACGTGCCCCACGCCGATCTCTGCCGCAAGATAGAAAGGTAACCCGCACCATCGAAAGAACGATGCTCGAACCTCGCGGTTCTGCGCGGCATCCACGACAACCACGGCGCCAGCCACAGTAAACCTGCGAGTCCAAGGATGACGAAAAACGAACGCCATCCAAAGCGCGCGACTGCAATGCCACCGACCAGTATGCCGAGTGCCGGTCCAAGAGCCAGGCCGCTCATAATCATTGCATTGGCGAAGCCGCGGCGACTCTCGCGAAAGTGGGCGCAAAGAATCTTGCTGTAAGAGGGGAACGCCACCGATTCACCCAGTCCGAGGATCACCCTGACGATCAGTAGCGCGGCAAAACCATGCAGCGTTCCGGTCACTGCGGTTGCCGCCGACCAAATGAACAATCCAGCGGCGAAGACCCACTTAACATCGAGTCGATCGACCAGCCAGCCTGCAGGAATCTGCATCAAGGCATAAGTCCAGAAAAATGCGGACAGCAGTTTGCCTAACTGCCAGGCGGAGAGCCCGAGTTCATCCTTGATGAGTGGGGCCGCAATCGAGAGGTTGCTGCGATCGATGTAGTTGATGAGTACAGACAAACTCAGCAAGAACAGAACGCCGTTCATCTCTGTGCTAGCAGGCGCGTGGTGAGTAGTCGTAGCGGCCATAGGGGCAAAAGCCGGATCATGCTACACCATTCGCACAACTTCTTCTGATTTATCTGATTCGACATCCCCGTGGCATACATTGCCCCAAGATGCTGCACATGAGGGCCAAACCGACTCACTGGCGATGCGCCGCGAGATTTGTCCTGCGGGGGAGCTTTCCTGCGCGCGCATGGCGAATGGGATCATGCCAAGACATTAGGAAGAGAGCGACTGCTAGAAAAGCAAGCTTTGCCATCGGTTCCCTTACGCGCTCTTTTGAATGAGCAAACAAGACGAGCAACTGATGCGAATTGCAAGCAAGTGAAAAAAGGTCAGCAGGTTTAGAGGAGAAGAATCCTCCGGGATTGAAGCCTCAGTTCAGCGTCGATGATGACGTCTCCGCCGCGCGCGTCTGCTCTACAATCTTGCGGACGGCGTCGACAACAACGTCGATACGATCGATTTGAATGTAATGCGCGCTATTTTTGGCAATCATCTGCGTTCCGCGCGTGGAGAGATGCGCCAACTCCTCCTGCATTTGTTCCCAGGCATCGTTTGTAGGCTTAGCCAAATCGGGCGGCAGTTCCGATGAGGGCTTATCCGGATCATGCGAGAGTACAGTCAGAGGCATGTCGCCAAGCGGACCGGAGGCAGCTGTTTCAGCAGCGCTTCGAGGGAATGCTTTCAACTCGGCAACCCCTTCGCGCGCAGTATGAAAGTTGCATTCGGCTGCGCGTTGTGTCGGCTCCTCATCACATAAACCCATCAAGCGCGGGATACCGAAAGGCGTCGTGAATTCCAGGAACTCGGCCTCGCGCAGCCATGTGCCTTCCATATTTTTGAGTTCCGGGGGAAAGCGATTGTCCTGGTCGGGGTGCGACGAATCGATTAGCACCATTCCAACGACTTCGTTGCCATACAGGCTGGCGAAGAGTCGCACAATGAATCCACCCATTGAATGGCCAACGAGGATATAGGGAGGTGCAATGCCTGCAGATCGCAGCAACGCGTGCAACTCTTCGGCCATCACTCCGCTGGCGCGCAGCCGAGAAGAGGACTCGCTGTAGCCGAGGCCTGCGCGATCGTAAGAGCATACACGGGAGAACCTCGCGATCTGCGGCTGCACCTTACGCCAGGAGACGTAAGAGTCGCCCAGACCGGATTCCAAAATCACCGTGGGACTTCCCTGTCCCACGCAATCGATGTGCATCTTGAATCCGTCGGCATCGACAAGATTCCCGGGCATAACGTTGGTGCGGCGATCGTGGGCCTCGGAGACATTTTCGTAGATAGCCCCAGCGATGCCAGTAACGAATCCGAACGCGAGCAACCCGAGAATAATGCGGCGGGGCCAGTGGCTAGACGGTGCGGGAGAAGAATTCGACATGTAGAGCAGTTGTTTGAGGCGGCCGAAACTGGCGCGAATTCTACATGACCGGCGGCACTGTGATTCCCAGCAGCCTCAGGCAACGAATCAGTTCGCGGCGCACCACCGCAACTGTGGCCAGCAGGAATTGTTTTCGTTGTTCATCGGCTTCGGTGAGGATCGGATGGCGATGGTAGAACGTATTGAAATACTGCGCCAGTTGAAAAACATGTTTCGCCAGGTATGCCGGCTCTGTCGTGGCAATGCATTTATCGATTACGTAAGAAGTCTTCGAAGCTGCAAGCCATAGTTCCCAGAATTCGTTGCCGGCCTCATTTTGGAGATATTGGGCAAACGTTGCTCGTATACCTACTTCGGAGTTCAGCATCTCCATCGCAAGTTCGCGATTTCTGGCTTGCGAGGCGGCGCTGTCAGACTTAACTTGGATACCAGTGGGAACGTGGGTGATTCGGACGCCAACTTGATCGACGTAGGTGTCCGTCCGGAGATCTTTGGAATCGATTGCCGTCCCTGGCGCCGTGTACTTCATTAAGAAACGATCGGGGTCCTCAGAAGCTTTCCGAAAGATGCTGGTGGCGCGCACGACGGCATATTGCGCATACGGTCCGGTTTCGCCTTCGAAGCTAAGGGCTTCTTTGAAATCGAAAGCGATTACCGACGGCTTGGTGAATTTCAGCATGAAATAGCGAAGAGCGCCAATGGCAATCTGTGTCGCGATCTGCTGGCGTTCCGAGTCGCCAAGTTGCGGATGCCGCGAATCCACTTCTTTTTTTGCCGAAGCGATCAGAGTGTCGAGCAGGTCATCGGCTTTCACGCCGAATCCTTTGCGGCCGCTGACCTCAATGTAGGAGCGGGTTTTGTCTTCCTCACTCAGGGTATAACCAAGTTCCACGGCACAACGGGGAGTGAGCGCGACCATCTCATAGGAAAAATGGGTGTAGTGATCGGCGGCGTCGTCGTAACCCAGCCCACGCAACGCTTCAATCACGGTGTTCTGCGCCTCGGACTGCCGGGCATCGATAACGTTGTAGATCTCGGCAACGTCGCCGAAGTGTGGATGGTCTTTTTCTCCATCTGTCGTGGATATCCAGCAGTCGTCGCCGTCGGGATAGCGGTAAAACTTCCTGTAGCCGAAGTCGCGGCCTAACAGTCCGAACTTCCACATGTGGTAAGCGATGTCTTTGCCAACATAACCGACAGTTCCATTTGAGCGGACGATTACTTTCTGGTCTTCCTCGGTGATCCTGTCGTCCGCTGTGTTCTCTGGGGCCTCCGTGGTAGAAGTTGTTTTTGATCCGGTGCCAGCCCGGCGCATGACCCAGCAACCTTTATTCTTCCCTTCGGTCTCGAAAGTCAGCACGCCGCTTTCTTTCAGCTTTGTGAATGCCGCGTCCCAGAAGTGCAGATGGAGAATTTCACTCTCGCGCGGAAGAAAATCGTATTCGATATCGAGCCGGTCCATGCTTTCGAGATGGCGGCGCAACACCGCAATCGAAATCAACTCCGCAACTGCGGCGGTTTCCGTAGTTTCGTCTTCAATGGCATGTAATGTCTGCAATCGAATTTGCAAATGCTGCTTGTCCTCCGCGTACCACTGCGACACTCGTGCATACAGATCCCAGCAGTAGTAGTCGAAACGCGGCCGCTTTGTAAGAGCCTCGATCTCAGCACGAGATTTCTTTTCGAGATGAGTGAACCCAACCACTACATCGGCCACCTGCACGCCGGTATTGTCGATGTAATTCTGCACATCCACTGTTCTTCCCGCATACCGCAACAAGCGGACAAATGTGTCGCCAAGAATCGCGTTGCGCAGATGCCCAATGTGCGCGGCCTTGTTGGGGTTAATGCTCGAGTGCTCGACCAGAATCTTGCCGCCAGGAATTTCTTCAGGCAGTTTGGCATCGGCGGCGAGAGCGGCGGCCATCCACGCTCGATCGATCTTCACGTTCAGGTAGCCCGGAGGAGCGACCTGCATCTCGGCAATGCCCTCGACCGCGCCGACGTCTGCTCGAATCGCTTCTGCAATCTTCAGCGGGGCCGCGCGCAAGGGCTTGGCGAAGGGAAAAATCGGAATGGCGAAGTCCCCGAGTTCGACCTTGGGAGGCTGCTCAACGACTACACCGGGCAGAGCCGTGTCGGGATAACGACGTTGCAGACACTCCAGCACTCGCTGGGCCAGACGTTGTTCCAGATGACGATACAAGAAGTTCCTCTAAGCCATTGAAGAACAGCGATTTTAACAGAGCGGGCGGCGGTCGCGGGTTTGACGGAGCTAGAACCGTTCCCTATGATGAAAGTTTCGTCGTTGGTCACGGTCTTCAGTCGTTGGCTCCAACGACAAAGAGCAACGTCCAACGACTCTTTTCATATGCGCATTGCTTACCTTGAATGCTTTTCCGGCATGAGCGGCGACATGTTTCTGGGCGCGCTCATTGACGCCGGAGTTTCGCCGCGACTACTGGAAGATGCTGTTGCGGCGCTGGACGTGGGTGCGCGCCTGGCAATTTCGCGGGTCGTGCGCAGTGGAATCTCGGCGACCAAAGTAGACGTTTGGGTGGACGGTGAGAAGGATCTTCCCCGCGAAGAGTATTGGGCTAACCAAGACGTGGCGCTGGCGCCGGCGCGCACCAAATCTGAACATGACCACGGGGATCATCATGGTCATAACCAGTCGCGGGCCGGAACGCCCGAGCCACACGATCACGAACATGGCCGTGGATTGGGTGAGATTCGAGAGATCATCGGCAAGGCCAACATCAGCGACGCCGCCCGCAAGACGGCGATCTCCATCTTTGAAGCTTTAGGGACGGCAGAGGCGAAGATTCACGCTACATCCATCGAGAAAGTGCACTTTCACGAAGTGGGTGCGGTGGATGCGATGGTCGACATCGTCTGTGCTTCCGTGGGTGCAGAAGCGCTTGGTGTGGACGAGATCGTCTGTTCTCCGTTGAATGTCGGCGGCGGTTCGGTGAAGTGCGCGCATGGCACATTTCCCGTACCCGCTCCCGCGACCGTTGAACTTTTGAAAGATACTCCTGTGTATTCAACAGGAATTCAGGTGGAACTCGTGACGCCCACGGGAGCCGCAATTGTGAAAATGTTGGCCGGGCGCTTCGCGGCATTCCCCGAAATGAAAATTGAAAAGTCGGGCTACGGCGCTGGATCGCGGGACCTGCCCGGAGTACCTAACGTCGTGCGGTTGACCGTAGGAGAGGTTGAATCAACCCTCGCGTTAAAGACATCCTCCGAAATTATCACGGTGCTGGAAGCGAATCTCGATGACTTGAATCCGCAGGTGTTCGGTTACGTGATGGATCGCCTGCTCGAAGACGGAGCCTTGGACGTGTTTGGAATGCCGGTACAAATGAAGAAGAATCGTCCCGGCACTCTGCTTACAGTGCTGTGCAAGCCGGAAGATGCGGGCAATTTGACTCAGTTGATATTCACCGAGACCACTACGCTGGGTGTACGACGCCGAGATGAGAGGCGACAGAGCCTGGCGCGTCGCTGGGAAAACGTAAGCACGCCTTGGGGTGAGGTTCGAATTAAGATTGCCAGCATGAACGGAGCTATTACCAATTGCGCGCCGGAATACGAAGACTGCCGTCGTATCGCCGCTGAGCATCATGTACCGCTGAAAACGGTGATCCAGGAAGCAACCCGCGCCTACATCGGCAGCGGCCAAAAATAGTCAACACAGGCAGATGATCCGCGAGAAAATCAGCAACGTTCAGTCCGGCTACGACTTGGTTGCGGACGAGTATGCGCGGCGTCTTTACGACGAATTGCGCAACAAGGAGTTGGATTGCCAACTGCTCGACCGCCTCGCCGAAAGCGTGCGCCACTCCGGCCTTGTCTGCGACCTCGGATGTGGCCCAGGACAGATTGCCCGCTATCTCCACGAATGCGGAGTTCACGTTTGTGGCATGGATTTGTCTGCGGGGATGGTTGCGCACGCCAGGCGGCTGAATCCTGGCATTGAATTCAGTGAGGGAGACATGCGTACCCTCCCCGTAGAAAGCAACACCTGGGCGGGGATCGCGGCATTTTATGCGATCGTAAACTTGACTCCGAGCGATGTACTTCAGGCGCTGAGCGAAATGCTGCGGGTACTCTTGCCCGGCGGCCGAGTCTTGCTGAGTTTTCATATTGGGGAAGATACCTCGCAGGTCGAATATCTTTGGGACTCTGGGGCGGCGCTTGAATTTTATTTCTTCCGCGTGGAAACCGTGGCCGGCTATTTTCGCAAAGCCGGCTTCGAGATCGAACAGATTATAGAGCGTGAACCATACGCGCCCGAGGTTGAGTATCAGAGCCGGCGAGCCTACATTTTTGCGCGAAAACCGGGAGCGACCATCACATCCGCATGAGCAGAAAGTTCTACATCACGACTCCGATTTACTACGTGAATGCGCGGCCCCACATCGGCCACGCTTATACCACGATTGCGTGCGACACGATTGCGCGGCGGCAACGTTTGCTGGGAGCGGATACGTTTTTCCTGACTGGCACTGACGAGCACGGCCAGAAGATTGAACGTGCGGCCGAAGCGTCAGGCAAAACGCCACAGCAGTATGCCGACGAGATTTCCGCCGAATTTCGCAAGCTCTGGAAGCGGATGGGAATTTCGAACGATGACTTCATTCGCACCACCGAGGAACGGCACAAAAAGCGGGCGCAAGCGCTGTTTCGGCGGATTCGCGACAATGGCTACATTTATAAGGGCACCTACACCGGGCAGTATTGCGTCTCCGATGAACTTTACGTGGATGGCGCGCAGCCAGGAGACCCTTGCCCGATCTGCGGCCGGGTCACCGAGACCGTGCACGAAGAGAACTACTTCTTTAAACTGTCGGCTTTTCAAGAAAAATTGTTGGAGCTCTATGCCCATCCCGACTTCATCCGACCCGAGACGCGGCGCAACGAAGTGATTTCGTTCGTGCGGTCGGGACTGCGCGACCTCTCGGTCAGCCGGTCTACTTTTTCCTGGGGCATTCCCGTCCCGGATGATCCCAAGCACGTGATCTATGTCTGGCTGGATGCGCTGGCCAATTATATTACCGCCATTGGATACGGGTCGTCGCATGCCGGGGCGCAGGAAGCATTCAAGAAATACTGGCCTGCCGATGTGCATATGATCGGCAAAGAAATCGTTCGCTTCCATTGCGTTTACTGGCCTGCATTTCTGCTGGCCGCGGGCCTGCCTTTGCCGAAGGCAATTGTCGCGCATGGATGGCTGCTGTTTGAAGAAAACAAGATGTCGAAGTCGCGCGGCAACATCGTGCGCACCGAGACGATTCTTGACGCGTTGGGAGCCGATGCGTTGCGTTATTTCCTGTTGCGCGAAGTGGTGTTCGGGCAGGACGGTTCGTTTTCATTCGACGCGCTCGTACAACGCTACAATTCCGACCTCGCCAATGGCTTGGGAAATCTGGCCAGCCGCACGCTAACCATGATTAACCGCTACTTCAAGGGCGAAGTACCTTATCCGTCGCATTCGGTTGGCAGAACGCCTGCCGACGACGCGATCGCCGAAACAGCTCGTAAAACTATTCGCGACTTTGGGGCTCTTTTCGATCAATTCCAGTTTTCTCGCGCTCTCGAAGCCGCGTGGGGATTGGTGGCTGCGGTTGATAAGTACATCGTCGAAAATGAGCCTTGGGCATTAGGAGAAAAGCAGGACGATGAAAGCCGCGCCCGGCTCGCTACCGTTCTTTATACCTCGGCGGAGGCGCTGCGCATAACTACTGCTTTGGCCCATCCGGTCATGCCCGAAGCGACCGCAAGAATCTGGGAGCAAATGGGGCTCGGCGATATTCAAAAACTAGCGCTGGCCGACTTGGCTTGGGGACAGTTGCGGCTGGGAACGAAGCTCGGCGACGTACACCCGGTTTTTCCGCGGGCCGACAAGAGCGCGATCGAAAGGATGCAACAGATGGAAGAACAGCAAAGAGGCCCCGCAGTCGATGAGCCGAAGCAAATAGCAGAGCCGCCTGCCGTAGCGGAAGGTTTGGCGAAGGCGCAACCGGCCGCGCCAACTCCTCCGCCGGCAGCGATTGACGGAGGAAAGATTACTATCGACGACTTCGCCAAAATTGAATTGCGCGTCGGCGTGGTGAAGATTGCCGAGCGCGTGCCCAAGGCCGACAAGCTCTTGCGCCTGGAAATCGATATTGGCACGGAAGTGCGACAGGTTCTGGCCGGGATCGCAGAAGCCTACGCGCCTGAAACTCTCGTGGGGCGCAAGGTAGTGATCGTTGCCAACCTCGCTCCGCGGAAACTGCGCGGCCTGGAGTCGAATGGAATGATCGTCGCGGCATCGCTGGAAGGCGGAAAGCCTGTACTGGCAGGCTTTCTGGAGGATGTGCCGGTGGGAGCAAGGCTGAAGTAGGTGGCGGGATGCGGAGCGTAAAGGCAAATGCAAAACCTGGACGGGCGAATGCGCCCGTCCCCACACGACCACAACGACCATACGAGCATGTTTGTAGATTCGCACGCACATCTTGACGGCAAGCAATTCGACCTGGATCGTGAGCAGGTCATGGCCCGCGCTCGCGACGCCGGAGTGCAAACTATGGTCGCGATCGGAAACGGCGACGGACCTCCTACACTGGATGCTGGGATTCGTCTTGCCGAACAATATCCCTTCCTGTACGCGACAATTGGGATCCACCCGCACGAGGCGAGATTGGCCTCCGACCACGCCTACGGCGAAATGGAGCGACTGGCGCGGCATCCCAAAGTGATTGCCTGGGGCGAGATCGGCCTGGATTACCACTATGATCATTCCCCGCGCGACACGCAGAAGCAGGTATTTACCCAGCAGATGGAACTGGCGGCTGCGGCGAAACTTCCCATCGTGATTCACTGTCGGCCCTCGGATGGCAGCGACAATGCCTGGCAGGATTGCCTGGGCATGATCGAAACACAGTGGGCGCCGAACGGCTTGGGTGGCATTCTGCATTGCTTTACTGGGAATTGGATTCAGGCGAAGCGGGTTCTCGATATGGGCTTTATGATTTCCTTTGCCGGCAACCTAACTTTTTCCAAAGCGCAGCAAATTTGCGAGGCCGCGCTCCAGGTTCCGCTGGCGCGGATGCTCATCGAAACCGATTCGCCGTATCTGGCCCCGGTGCCACATCGTGGCAAGCGCAACGAACCCGCCTTCGTCAAGGAAACGGCTCGCAAAATTGGTGAACTGCGCGGAATCTCTATGGAAGAAGTCGGCGAACAGACTTCGCGCAATTTCTACAAATTTTTCAAATTGACTGAAATAATTGAAAGCAAAGTTCCCGCTCGTTGAACCTCCCATTTCTGATACTCTCGAAAGTTAGATTTCCTTATTTCAGAAAGATTAGAAATGTATGCCCGAGAACAGTTTTGACGTCGTCAGCAAGATCGATCTGAACGAGGTTTCGAACGCCATCCAGCAGGCGCTTAAAGAGATCCATACCAGATTTGATCTGAAAGACTCGAAATCGAATATTGAATTGGAAAAAGATGCGATGGTCCTGCACTCCGCTGATGAGTACAAGCTAAAAGCGGTGAACGACGTTCTTCAGCAAAAGTTAGTGAAGCGGGGAGTTTCGCTGAAAGGGCTCACCTACGGGGCAGTCGAGCCAGCGGCCGGGGGAACGGCCAAGCGCAAGGTGACGATGCAGCAAGGGATTGCCATTGAAAAAGCACGCGAGATCGTCAAGCTGGTAAAAGACTCGAAAAAGAAGGCACAAGCCTCGATTCAGGGCGATCTGGTTCGCATCAGCAGCAAAGATCGCGACACGCTACAGGAAACCATTGCTTTGCTGAAGGGGCACGACTTTGGAATTGACTTGCAGTTTACGAATTACCGAACGAACTAAGAACGGACGTCAGACCTTGAAATGCAAGCCCGAGAACTCGCCCGCGATCAAACAGATCGTCAATGCGGTCGATCGAGCAAAAGTCAGTATTCCAACGTCGGAAGTCCGAGGTCCGATTCATTGAGCGCGCCAGCCACCATTAACGGAAAGGAAGTATTCGACCTGCTGCGGGAGGATCTTCTCGCGCTCGAGGGCGAGTTTGGCCGCGATACGGTCTCGGGCGTTCAGGCTATCACCGAGATCGGCGAGTATTTGCGCGCGGGTGGAGGCAAACGGATCCGGCCGGCACTGTTGTTGCTCTCTGCGAAACTACTCGGTTATCAAGGGGAGGGGGCCGTCCGGCTGGGCGCCGTCGTCGAGATTATTCACACCGCGACCCTGGTCCATGACGACATTATTGATGAGGCCAAGACGCGGCGCGGCCGTCCGGCGGCCAATACGCAGTGGGGAAATTCCAAGTGCGTGCTCGCTGGCGACTGGCTCTACATGCAGGCCTTCAAGATCGCGGTGCGGGAGCGCAACTTTCGCATTCTCGACACCCTGATCGAACTCACACAGCAGATGGTCGAGGGCGAACTGCTGCAGATGGAAAAGCTGGGTACGCTAATCACGCTCGACGCGCATTTCGATCTCATCTTCCGCAAGACCGCCTGCCTGTTTTCTGTTTGCATGAGATTGGGCGCAATTCTTGGCGGTGCTTCGCTGGAGCAGGAAGCGGCACTTGGCCGCTACGGACACGACCTCGGCATGGCTTTTCAAATTGTAGACGACGTTCTCGATTTGACCGGATCGGAAGAAGCGCTGGGCAAGCCCGTCGCTAGTGATCTTCGCGAAGGCAAGGCAACGATGGCAGTGATTCACGCGGTTGAACGCTGCACTCCCCAAGAGAGGACCAAAATCGAGACCGTGTTACAACACGGCGCCTTCAACGGAGTCAGTCACGCCGAAATCCTTGAAATCCTGGGGCGCTACGATTCGCTCGATGCCGCAACCGAGCGCGCTGCCCGCTATGCGGAATCGGCGCAGACGCGGATTTGCACTTTCCCAGATTCTGAGATCAAACGCGCGCTGCTGTGGGCGCCGGAGTTCGTGGTAGCAAGGGAGAAATGACTCGCAGCCGGTCGAATTGTCTGCCGGCGACTTCCTTTTGTTTGGCTGAAAGGTAGTCCGGTCAGATGGCTCCTAGAGCCAGCAGACCGAATGTGCCCGCGCTCACAAAAACACTTCCGTAACCAGATTGATATCCGTCACTCACATCGGTGACCGGCGTTACAGATTTTTTGGCCCGCTGCCCTCAAAATGCGGCCAGTTGCTGGGAATGTCCGCCAGAGCGGAAGGTTAACGAGACGCACTGGCATGCGATGAGGCGCGCAAATCGCGACCTCCATCCTCTCCCCCCGGCACCTGAGAAAGGCAGGTCGCTGAGGGTCCTGTCCGCTGCGGACGAACCATCAACGAGAGACGACGGCTTCAGTCGAAGCTTTAGACGAAAGGCGCCTTGGTTTTTCGACGCGCCGGCCCGGACAGGGCCGGAGAGACTTCGAGTGCAAGCCGCTGTCTTGCTCGCCCTGAACGAGGAATGTCCTCCTGAGAGACTCGCTCCTCGTGCAACATAAGCCGGGCGTCGGTCCATCGGACCCGCCCGGCTTTGTTTATACTGAACCTTTTCCTCTTTCCGATGAATCAAAGCCTTGCCATTACCCGCATCTCGGCCGAACGCCAGGCAATCACTCCCTATGCATGATTGGGTCGCTCTCTTAGCGCGTCAGGGTTATGCCTTGACGTTCGCGCTGTTATTTGCCGAAGCGCTTGGACTGCCCTTCCCGGCGGCGATCGCATTGGTGGCGGCCGGTGCCGGGGTGGCGTCGCACACATTGTATGGCCCGGCAGTTCTTCTAGCGGCCATGGTCGCCCTCATAGTTGGCGACTCGGCCCAGTTCTGGCTGGGCCGCTATTCTGGCTGGGCCTTGCTCGGATTTCTCTGCCGCCTCTCGATGAATCCGGAAACCTGCATTCTCCGCTCTGCCGAGTCCTTCTACAAAAGAGGCAAACTCACGTTGGTGTTCGCCAAGTTTATTCCCGGCATTAACACCATGGCTGCTCCGCTGGCTGGCAGCATGAAGATGCGCTTCGGGCAATTTTTAATTCTGGACTTCGCCGGAGCGCTGCTCTACACGTCAACTTACTTGCTCCTGGGATATGTTTCGCGCGATTTTCTCGCCGCCACTTTACAAGGATTCCACATCGCCGGACGGATCATGGAGGTCATCCTCGTCGGGGCTCTCGTGGTGTATGCGATCTATCGCACCATACAATTTCGCAAGTACAAAAAATATCGCATCATGCCGCGGGTGCAGGTTCAGGAACTGGCGGCGCGACTGGCTTCAGATCAGGCGAACCGCGTGCTAATCGTCGACGTGCGCAGTCACGGCTATTACGACGTTGGAGCTGAGCGTATTGCGGGCTCGATCCGCATCGAACCAAACAATCTGGACGAGGAGATCAAGAATCTTCCTAAAGATAAGGACATTTATCTTTACTGTACTTGAGCACGCGAAGCGACCAGCGCCCGGGTGGCGCATCTACTGCAGGAAAAAGGGTTCAACACGTTCGTGATCATCGGCGGTTTGACCGCGTGGCGCAAGGCTGGCGGGCATCTTGAGTCCGTGCCGAAGAACGACTTGGTAAAGCTGCCTACGTTTTCCTAGACGGTCAGCTGTTTTTCATGGGCTGATCGAAGCCGTAAACTCCAAGCCCGTACTGTCGTAAAGACATCTTGTTTTGCAGCAGTCTCGACTGTTCCCTCAGTTTGCCGCGGATTGGTATACTTCGCCCCTCAGTACGTCTCGAGCAGGGATACACGGAGGAACCTGGTGCGCTCAATTCTGCGTTCGCTATTGCCCTGGTTGATTGTGGTGTCTGCGGCCGCTCAACAAACTTCGCCGCAACCAACTGCCAAGCCACTCTTCAAACTTCAGGAGGTCATGATCCCGGTGCGCGATGGGGTTCATCTCCAAACCGCGATCCTCACTCCCGTCGATCAGGCGGGTCCGCTGCCCATCCTGTTTCGCCGTACACCTTACGGCGTCCCCGAAAAACCGCCTGAGCGGATGCCTGCCTCGTTTAAAGAACTCGCGCAAGACGGTTACATTTTCGTTTTTCAGAATCTGCGCGGACGTTTCAAATCGGAGGGCGTATTCAACCTGTCTTCATGGGTCGATCTGAATGACCCCAGGGCAACCAACGAAACGACCGACGCCTATGATTCCATCGAGTGGCTGATCAGGAACGTGCCCAACAATAACGGGAAAGTTGGTATGTTTGGCGTCTCTTACGATGGATTGACCACCGCGCTCGCGCTGCTTCATCCGCATCCTGCGCTAAAGGCAATCAGCGAGCAAGCCTCGCCCGTCGACCAATGGATGAATGACGACGACCATCGTTATGGCGCTCTGCGCGAGAGTTACGATTTTGAATATGCGGTGATGGAGCAGGCCGACAAAAACAAGAACACGCACTTCGAGTTTGAAACCTACGACACCTACCAGTGGTATCTCAATTTAGGGCCGCTATCAAACATCAACGCAAAGTATCTTCATGGTTCAATTCCATACTGGAATTCTAGCGTTGAGCATCCCGACTACGACGAATTCTGGAAGAAGGAGGCATGGGTGAGCCAGCTTCATGCCTCAACCGTGCCTAATTTAAACGTTGCCGGATTTTGGGATCAGGAAGATCCGTGGGGGCCGTGGCAGATTTTTCGGCACGCGGAGGAGAGCGATCCCCAGCACACGAATTTCATCGTCGCTGGTCCGTGGTTTCACGGCGAGTGGCAAGGGCCGAAAGGCGAGAGCATCGGCATCATTCCGTTCGGAGGACATGAGACGGCTCGCGAATTTCGCGAAAATATCGAAGCCCCCTTCTTTCGCTATTATCTGCACGGGCAAGGTGAGAAGCCCGCGTGGCAGGCGAGTACGTTTCAGAGTGGATCGAATTCATGGCATACCTACGCGGCGTGGCCTCCGAAGGAAGCAAAACCGACGAAACTTTATCTGCGCGCTGATGGCACACTTTCCTTTTCTGCGCCGGATGCTAAGAACGAGCGCGTTTACCGCGAATACGTTTCCGATCCGGCGAATCCCGTACCGTACCGCCAGCGTCCCATCTCGCCCACATATCCGGCGGGCGACTGGCGCACTTGGGAAGTTGCCGACCAACGCTTCGTCGATCACCGGCCCGACGTGCTGTCTTTCGTGAGTGAACCGCTCGATCACGATCTGGTCGTGACGGGCCCACTGGCGGCGAAGCTTTTCGCTTCCACCTCAGGAACTGACAGCGACTTTGTCGTCAAACTGATCGACGTATTTCCGGAGTACGCCCAGAAAAATGCCTGGTCTCCAGAAGAGGGACCGAAGCCCGGACAATACGCGCAATCGCTCAACGGTTACGAATTACCGGTAGCTATGGAAGTGCGGCGCGGCCGCTACCTCGCGAGTTACGAAAAGCCTTCGCCGCTCACGCCAAACAAACCGACGGAATGGAATATTCCTCTGCGCGATCACGATCACGTATTTTTGAAAGGCCACCGCATCATGGTGCAAGTGCAGTCAACGTGGTTTCCTGTGATCGATCGGAATCCGCAGAAGTTTGTCTCAAGCATCTATGCGGCGGCTGCTTCTGATTTCATTCCCGCCACACAACGGATTTACTGCTCACCGGAGCTGCCATCTCAACTGATTTTGCCTGTGATGCCGTGAAATAAAAAAGGCCCGGCGAGCGTCCCGGGCCAAAAAAAAGGATCGTCGTTCAGTTTCCTCCGCCGGAACTGGAGTGTTTCCCGAGCCACATTGCCAGTTGCGGTTGCTGCTGCGATTTCAGATCGACACAGTCATCGATTCTTTCAATCGATTGCTTGTAGGTGCGCTCCGCGGCCGCGATTTTGTGCGCCGCAAAGAATTGCTTCACCTGATCGCGTAGTTCGGCATTGCAGAATATGCCGGTCGCTCCTACTACCTCGGCACTGGCAAAGGGACCGCCAGCTTTAGCCACAGCGTCCCAGTGCGACTGAATGAAATCCCACGCCAATTGCCGCCCCGCAGGATTTCTCATCACACTGGTAATCACTTGCAATGCGTCCTGCGATCGTACGTCGGGTGAGGTCGCGAACTCCAGCGTCCGCTGCAGTAATTTCGGGTCGCTGAAGCGGGGCAGTGTGAACAGGTACGAGTCGTAGAGTTCCGGTGATTGCTGCCGCTTCGTCGCCGCCATCACGCGGTCGTAGAACGCGGCGTCTCCATGCAATGCCGCCAGGTCGAGAGCGATTCCGGCGATATCGCCGTCGACGGATGATGGATTCGTCAGAACTTGGTCCGCGATCTTGCGCGCTTGTTCGAGTGTTTCCGGATCGCGAGCATCGTAGCCGAGCGCGCGAAACAGTTCGGGGCGCAGAGCTCTCTGTTCGTCGCTCTCTGCGGCTTTAGCTTCGTAGCCCACTTCCTTCATGGCAGGAGTCAAATATTGGCGCAACCAGGCACGATAAGCATCGCGATCGCTGTCGCTGACGAGATACTGACCAATATAACCGAGGCCGCTCAGCAGATCTTCTACTACCACGTGATTGCGATCTGACTGCAAACCCTGCGCGAATGCGAGATAGTCGCCAACCGGTTCACGACCAACTCGAACCGCAGCCCAGATGTCATTCTCCACAGCGATCCGCTCGGCGGGACTCAGATGAGTCTCCGCATCGGGGGCGAGATCTCTTACCGCGTCTTCGGAGAAAGCTGTCCGGTAGTACCCACGCGCGTCGGCATTAGCCAGAACCCAGGCGGAGCAACCTGGCAGCATGAAGCTTTCTTCTTTTTTCATCATGAGCTCACACTTCACGGCCTTACCGCTAGCTGATCCCCGCAAGCAGAGTGGAATCTGCCAGAGTTGGTCGTTGGCTGCATCGAATTTGGCACGGTCGAAGTAATATCGACGCTGCTCCAGCGCAACGTTCGTGGATTGACCGGCGCACTGCGCCTTCACACTGATAACGGGAGCGCCGGCCTGGTTGACCCATGTGGGCATTATTTTGTCGACGGGCTTTTTCGAGGTTTTCGCTTGAGCTTCCCAGAAATCGCTTGCCGTCGCATTCGCGTATTGATGTTGTCGCAGATAAGCATTTACCCCTGCCCGGAATGTTTCTTCCCCTAGATAAGATTCCAGCATGCGCAGCACCGCCGCCGCCTTGCCATAGGCGATTCCGTCGAACAATTCCTGAATTTGTGCGGGCGTATCCGCGGCTTGGTGAATGGGACGTGTATTCTCCAGCGAGTCCACATTGAGGGTTGCGGCGGCGTCACTGACGTCGTCCAGATTGAAGTTCCATTCCGGCTTCCACGCCTCAATCGGTTTACTCGACATCCATGTCGCGAAGCCTTCGTTGAGCCAGATGTCATCCCACCATTTCATTGTGACCAGGTCCCCAAACCACTGGTGCGCCATCTCGTGGGCGATTACACTGGCAATCTCTTTTTTCATACGGATGGAGCCTTGTTTCTCGTCGATGAGAAGAACGACCTCCCGAAAAGTAATGCAGCCGGTGTTTTCCATTGCGCCTGCGGAAAAGTCGGAAAGTCCGATCAGGTCCAGTTTCCCGTATGGATATTTGATCCCGAAGTAATGGTCGTAATATTTGAGAACATTGCTGGCAACGTCGAGAGCGAATGTGCCCATTTCCTTTTTGCCAGGAGTGGCGTAGACGCGAATCGGGATGCCGTCGGCCTCACCCTCAACGTATTCGAAGTTTCCCACCACCAGCGCGGCCAGGTAGGACGACATCTTGGCCGTCGTGGCAAAGCGCACCGTATGTTTGTTCCCTGGGCCTGGCGTATCCGACACGATTTTCTGATTCGAAATTGCCACCTGACCCTTATCTGCCACAGCCGCGATGTCGAATGTCGCCTTGTACTCGGGTTCGTCGAAAGATGGGAAGGCGCGGCGGGCGTCGGTCGCTTCGAACTGCGAAGCAGCGTATTTGCGACCTTGATCATCCTTGCCCAAATACAAGCCACGCATCTCGTCATTTAAGATCCCGGTGTAATTGATATGAACCGTGGCCGGCCCTGCTGGAAGCGGCTTTTCGACGCCCAGCACCACCATCTCTTTTTCTTTCTCGGGCGTCACTCTCGCCTTTTGCGTAGTGCCGCCGCTGGTGATTGTTACCTCGTGGAAGTCGATGTCGACTGCGTTCAGCGTAATTTCAGAAGATGGCTTGAGCAGCCGGATCGCAATGGTCTCATCCCCCTCAAACTTAGCGTTCTCAAGATCTGGAGCGAAAGTGAGTTTGTAATTGTCCGGCCTGGCTCCTTCCGGTAACCGTTGCGCGGCGGCCAGCGAGATTGTAAGCACAACGAATGACAGGACTGCAAAAATGCGTTTCATATTTCCCTCGGGAGTTTATTTAGATCGGTTCCTTGTCTAAGCCTGGCAGGAGGGCCCCAAAAACGTGGATTTAGCGCTCCGCTTCACTATTACGAATATTATCTCGCGAAACTTCACTCGCTTGCAGCTACGATCCCATTTAGAACAGTTACGGCGCAATGATTGTCGCCGAACCAGTATGGAATTTCGCGGTACTCGGCAACTGAAAACATCGCCAGATCGGCATCCTTTCCCGGCTCAATGCTGCCTTTACGTTGCGCCAAACGCAAAGCCCATGCGCCGTTAATGGTGGCTGCCGCAACTGCTTCCGCCGCGGACATTTTCATGTGGGTGCATGCCAACGACATTGCCATTGGCATGCTGAGGGTCGGCGAAGTGCCGGGATTGTAGTCCGTCGCCAGAGCAACCGGCACACCGGCATCGATCAATCGGCGTGCGTTTGGATATTCCTTCAGTCCGAGAAAATAATTGGCCCCCGGCACTAATGTGGCTAGCGTATTGCTTTTTGCTAGTTGAGCAATGTCATCGCTGTTCACATGATCCATGTGGTCAAACGAAGCTGGATTGAATCGCAAGAAAGGTGAAAGCACCGCCTCGGAGAGTTGCCCCATGTGTGCGCGAACACTCAACCCATATTCCTTCGCTGCCCCAAAAACTTTCTCAGCCTCATCGGAGGTGAAGGCACCCTTGTCACAAAACACGTCCACGAATTGGGCGAGGTTCCGCCTTGCCACGCGTGGGATCATCTGCTTACAGACAATCTCGACATACTCTTGTCGCCGGCTGTGAAATTCTGTTGGGACGACGTGAGCGCCGAGCAGCGTTGCCACAACGGTTCCCGGCCAGCGCGAAGCTGCCCCGGCAATCGCCTCCAGCGACTTTAATTCTGACTCGAGAGTGAGTCCGTAGCCCGACTTGGCCTCCGCCGTCGTCGTGCCATAGGCCGCCATTCCTCGCAATGTGGTTTCGACTCTTGCCACCAGCGCGGCTTTTGAGGCCTTGCGAACGTCCTCCAAACTCGATCGGATGCCGCCGCCTGCCGCCGCAATTTGCTCGTAAGACGCGCCTTCCACGCGCTTCTCAAAATCCACGAGCCGAGGACCTACAAAGACGGGATGTGTGTGGGAATCGACGAATCCCGGAAGAACTATCTTCCCCGCGCAGTCGATCTCGGTCACGTTTCGCCGATTCTTCTGGAGCCAGGAATCGCGCAGCGCGTCCTTTGTCTTGCCTACAGAAATGATCTTCCCCGCCACGCATAGGACCGCACCGTCATCGATGATACCTAAATCCTTGAGCTGTGTTCCGCGTCGCGGGCCTGACTTGGTCGGCGAGTCCCGCAGCGTGAGAAGTTGCCCGATGTTGATTAACAGTACGCCATCGGATCGCTGGGATTTTCGGTTTGCTGTCTTCACGGGTCTCGGTCGATTCGAAAAGGTCCACAGCTTACTTCATTGGAATCTTCACGCCAGACTTCTTCGCGAATTCCCTGGCTTCGTCGTATCCAGCGTCCGCGTGGCGAATGATGCCCATTCCCGGATCGGTAGTGAGGACTCGCTCGATGCGCTTCGCCATCTCATCGGTTCCATCGGCCACCGTGACTTGGCCGGCGTGCAAAGAATAACCGATTCCAACTCCGCCCCCGTTGTGAATTGACACCCATGATGCGCCTGCCGCCGTATTCAGCAGTGCATTGAGCAACGGCCAGTCCGCGACCGCGTCCGATCCGTCTTTCATGCTTTCGGTTTCGCGAAAAGGCGAGGCCACCGAACCGCAATCGAGATGATCGCGGCCGATGACAATGGGAGCTTTAATCTTTCCCTTCTTCACGAGGTCGTTCATGGCGAGGCCAAACTGCGCCCGTTCGCCATAGCCCAACCAGCAGATGCGCGCGGGCAGCCCCTGGAACTTGATGCGCTTGCGCGCCAGATCGATCCATCGCCGCAGGATGCGGTTGTCGGGAAATAACTCTAGCACCAGGTCGTCGGTGGTGTGAATATCGGAGGGTTCGCCCGATAGCGCAACCCAGCGGAACGGCCCGCGACCTTCGCAGAACAGCGGACGAATGTACGCAGGCACGAATCCGGGAAAGTCGTAGGCATTCTTTACGCCGCGCTCGAAAGCGAATGTCCGAATATTATTTCCGTAATCGAAGGTGACTGCCCCCATCTTCTGCAGCCGCAACATGCCTTCAACATGACGCGCGATCGAGTCGAGCGATTTTTCCTGATACGCGTGCGGGTCGCGTTGGCGCAAAGCGAGCGCCTCCTCGAGCGTCATTCCATTGGGTATATACCCGTTCAGCGGATCATGCGCCGAGGTCTGATCGGTGAGTATGTCTGGGACGACGCCGCGTTCAGCCAGTTCCGGAATAACGTCCGCGCAATTCCCGACTAGTCCTACGGAAACATTTTCTTTCTTGCGAACTGCGTTTTTCAGGATGCGTAAGGCTTCGTCGAGCGTCGTGACCATGAAATCGCAATAGCCGGTCTTCAGCCGCTTCTTGATGCGCTCGGGATCGACATCAATTCCCAGGAAAGCCGCGCCGGTCATGGTCGCGGCCAAAGGCTGAGCGCCGCCCATTCCACCCATCCCGCCGCTGACAATTAATTTGCCCCCGAGATCTCCGCCAAAATGCTTTTCTCCCGCGGCGGAAAATGTTTCAAAGGTGCCTTGCACGATGCCCTGCGAGCCGATGTAAATCCACGATCCCGCCGTCATTTGTCCGTACATCATGAGCCCGGCTCGTTCCAGTTCGTTGAATTTCTCCCAGTTGGACCAGTGACCGACGAGGTTGGAATTTGCGATGAGCACGCGAGGAGCGTGATCGTGAGTCTTGAATACCCCGACGGGCTTGCCTGACTGCACCAGCAACGTCTCGTCATTCGCGAGATTCTTCAGCGTTGCGACGATGGCGCGATACGCCTCCCAACTGCGTGCGGCGCGTCCGGTGCCGCCGTAAACCACGAGATCTTTTGGCTGTTCGCCGACCTCCTCGTCGAGGTTGTTCATGAGCATGCGCATGGCGGCTTCCTGCTGCCAGCCTTTGCAGGTGATCGAAGTGCCACGCGGCGCGCGAATCCCGCTTCCAGTCTGAATTTCCGTTTCCACAGGCATGGTTAGATGGTATTCGCTCTGCGCAGTCGCTTACAACTTGTGGTGGTGGGTGGAACTTCAGGAATTTCGTTTCACCCCGCCATCATCGCTGCGGCGGCGGCCCATCCTCCTGCTTCACCGTTTCACCTTCGCCTTCGAACGGCCAATTCTTGTCGAGCAGCAGTTCCTTTTCACGTGTCTCTCTCGGGACGAGATTGATCTTCAGGTTTTCAAAGAAGTGCACGCCTGTCTTTCCAGCCGTTGCAATATCCAGGTCGCCATCTCCGTCTAGATCTTCCACCACAAACTGCGTCCCGGCGGCGGCCGTTCCATTGACGGAGATCGGAAAGCGCGTGAACTCGCCCGTCTTGCGGTCGATCTTGTAGTAGTAGACCACCAGCGGATCGTAGGAGCCGGGGTCGTGCCCGGAGTGTCCGCGGTAGCGCTTGCCCGCCAGCAATTCTGGAACGCCATCGCCGTCGATATCGACTAGTTTGAGTGCATGCACCTGGGAGTACGATTCGTCGATCACATGTTTCTCCCAAGTGCGGTTCGCGCCTTCTCCCTTTTGTTCGAGCCAATAGAGTCCATAGCTGTGGCCCTGGCCGTAAATGATGTCGGTCTTGCCGTGGTTATTTACGTCGTAACCAATAATTGGAAAGCCGGCATCGTCCATCTTCCAGTCTGCATGCCACTCCCACTTGTCATTGTTGGCATCGATATTCTTGAACCAGCCGTTCGGCGTGAGAATGTCTGCCTTGCCGTCGCCGTCCACGTCGGCAATGCCAATGCCGTGTCCATCCTGTTCTTTGCCACCGACATGGTGAACCTTCGGTTCGGGCCCAGAGAAATCAACCCAAAGAATTCCCGAGTGGTTGTAGTGAGCGAGCGCAAGGTCGGGTTTGCCGTCGCCGTTGATGTCGCCCGTCGCTCCGCCTTCCGTGTCAAAACTATCGGTGATGAGATGGCGCTTCCACATCACTCCCTGCGCCTTCGGATTCTCGTACCACCATAATCCGTTCGAAATCCATCCCGCGGTCACCACATCGGGGGCGCCATCGTGGTTGACATCGAAAGTCCACTCTCCGCAATCCGAGACAAATTCATCGTGAATGCCGACCGTTCGAAATTGGTGACGTTTCCACTCGCCGCCGGCCGGGCCAGGATTCTCATACCAGTAAGCTCCGCTGACAATGTCAGGCCGGCCATCGCCGTTCATGTCGAGGGTAGTGATGCCCTCGGCGTGATCCGTGCCGAGACGGTGCGCGAAGAAAGTCACCTGGGGCACGCCTCCGGGTGCGTCGCCAGGAGTGGTCTTGCGTTCATTTTGTCCCCCGGCAACGCCGATACATGCCGCACACACTGACACGACGAGAAGAATTGAGAGTTTGGTAGCTTTACGCAAGAGATTCCTCTAAATTTCTTCGATCTCAACGCCTGTGTGTCTAAAACGCGAGAGTGAAGTCGGCCAATATTCTATTTCATACCAGTTTCATGGAATCGGGATCCCACTTGACCACAGCTCCGCGATCCAGACTTAGGTTCGCAAGCAACGCTGCTCCGGCGGCGCGGTAGCCGAACGCCGCATCTTCCACTACCGGCTGCCGAGAACGCACCGCAGCGAAGAAATTCTTGAAATGGTCATAGTTATCGCGATAGCCCTCAGGCGCGACATATTTCTCGTATCCAGCAGACGGTGGTCCCGACGGGTGCGATGGCGGATACTTCTCGCGGTAGCTTTCGCGAATCTGCTTTTGCACCGCCTCTGTGAATGTTCCAATCATGAGCCCCGGTTCTTTTTGGAGCGGCGTGCGGTTTATGCTGACCGTGTTGAAGGCAATCTCCATTGTGCCTTCCGATCCGGTAAAAATCAGCCCTTCGCTCTCCTCCCCGCCGTCTACGAAATTCACGCGCAGGCTAAGGTTGAATCCTTCGCGATAGTCGAACAGGCCCAGCATCACATCCGGAACGTCGCGCCCGTCTTTCCAAAAGCGCAGTCCGCCAGTCGCCATTCCTCGAGTGGGGCCGTTGCTCCCGGTGATGAAATGGGTCCCACTGAACAGATGCACGAACAGGTCGCCCGCCACTCCGGTTCCATAGGCTTTCCACTTGCGCCACTGAAAAAAGTGCTCGGCATTAAACGGAATTTTGGGGGCTGTTCCCAGGAAGCGCGGCCAATCACAGGTCTCGGTCGACGCATCCGGAGGAACCGTATAGTTCCACGCCCCTATCGACGAGTTGCGATCCCAATGCGCTGTCACCATATTCAGCTGACCGATCGCCCCAGCGGCCAGCAATTCCTTCGCCTTGATATAGATCATCGAACTTACGCGTTGGCTGCCGATCTGAAGGATCCGATTGGTGGAGCGCGCGGTCTCAATCATCTCCGGCCCGTCGGCATATTCGTGGATCATCGGTTTCTCGCAATAAACGTCTTTGCCAGCTTTCATGGCGTCGATCGAAACCTGCTTGTGCCAGTGGTCCGGTGTGCCGACGATAACGGCGTCAATATCCTTGCGCGCCAGAACTTCTCGATAATCACGCGTGGTAAAGACGTCGTCGCCCCAGAGTTCCTTGCTATGTTGCAGCCGGCCATCGTAACAATCCGCCACCGCCACCAGCTTTACGCCTGGTACCTGCACCGCAACCTTGGTGTCTCCCTGGCCCTGCCCGCCGGCGCCAATCAACGCGATCTGAATGTGGTCGTTGGCCGCAACTGGGCCCGCAGGTGCGGATTGGGCCGAAGTCAGGGCAAATACCTTTGCGCCTAGAAAGGTTTCAGCTGTCGCGGTGCCAGCAACTTTCAGAAAATTTCTACGATTCAGCACGCGTCATATCTCCTAACCCGAAGTTGACCGCAATCTGCAACCATAATCTCTTTTAGGGGATTTTGTCTCGCTTCACTTGCGATATATTCTGAGCGTGAAGACTCAACTGCGCTGGATCATATTGTGTTCCTTTCTGTTCTACCTGACTAATCTGGCCCACGCCGCCTCGTACAAATACTTTCGCGTCGGCAGTAAAGAAGACATCGTTACCAGCCCCGCTCCTGGTATCGCGATGATGGGCGGAGGCAGCGATCTAGATGAAGCGTTTTCCTGGCTATGTAACCAGGGAAATGGCGGCGATTTTCTGATCCTGCGTGCCACGGGCGATGACGACTACAATTCCTATGTAAACAAATTGTGCAAAGCGAATTCGGTGGCGACGTTGATCATTCCCAATCGCGCAGCCGCCGAAGACCCAGCTGTTGCCGAGATTATTCGCAAAGCGGAAGTAATTTTCATTGCCGGCGGAGATCAGGCAAATTACATTCGCCAATGGCAGGGCACGCCCGTGCAGACTGCCATCAACGAAAGCCTCAAAGCAGGAAAGCCCATTGGCGGCACCAGCGCCGGGCTCGCGGTCGAGGGCGATTTCATTTACAGCGCTACCGGCGACAAGCCTGAAGACAAAGACTTATCGTCGGCCGATGTATTGCGGAATCCTTATTTCGAACGAGTCACTCTAGTCCGAAACTTTTTGAATGTGCCTGGTCTGCAAAATCTGCTGGCGGACTCACACTTTGCTAAACGCGACCGCATGGGACGGTCTCTCGGATTTCTCTCTCGCATTATGAAAGATGGTTGGAGTCAGTCGCCGCGGGAAATCGCCATCGACGAAAAATCTGCGGTGCTGGTGGAAGCCAATGGGAAGGCAAACATTGTCGGCACAGGAAAGGGCGCATATTTTATGCGTCCCACTCACCCGCCCGAGGCCTGTGAAAAGGGCGTGCCGCTGACATTTCGAAACGTGGTGGTTTATCGTGTAACTACCGGCGGCCACTTCGACTTGACGTTGTGGAAAGGCGACGGAGGAATCGCATACTCCCTTTCGGTCGAAAGTGGCAACATTAAGAGTACGCAAGCGAAGGAAGCAATTTACTGAAACCCGCAACCGATGGCCGGTCTAACGTCCTTCAAGAACACATCGAACCGGTAAGCCGGTCATTAGAAATTGGCCTCATCTGCCACACGTTCAACGAATCGATCTCCATGGCGCCCTGTAGCTTTAGCATCAAAGGCCTCGGAGGAATCGTATAAATGCGTTTCGTGAGAGCCGTCGTGCCATCGACGAAGATTTCTAGTATTGATCCGTCGAGAAAAACGTGTACCTGCAAAGGCGCGCCAAGGGTTCCTGGAAGTGGCGCGGCGAAATCACCGACGTCAAGCTTACGACCGTCGGATTTGTCTAAGAAGGAAATACTGGCAAACTTTTCTCCTGCCTCGGATTGCAGGTGGATCACAGTCTGTTCTGACCGGGGGCGAAAGTTTAGTTCGAGTTCCGTCGCGAGGTCACGAATGCGAAGCTGCTCGACAAATTGTTTCGCGGCGCCGGCCGGGAGGGTCGCGCGCTTTGCCCGCAGTGGCTGTATGGCGGGCACGACCTTCATTCCCAAATTATTTTCTGAATCCAGCGACAGCACTCGTGGCAGCGACATTGCGCCGGCCCATCCGGCCGCGATCAGTTCAGCGTCCGGACGCGTCTCAGTAATCCATCCCCATAGAATTCGATTGCCGTCGGCATCGAGCATGGTCTTGGCCGCGTAGTACGCGCCCCAATCGACCACTCCCTCTTTTTCGGCAACGAAGCGCTGGTTTGCGTAAGTGCCGACCTTCCATCGCACCTTGCCCATGGTCGAAATCAGCAGCACGTGCTTGCCTGCGAGCGGGAAGAAGTCGGGGCACTCCCACATCCCACCGGTGTCAACAGGATTGACCTTTTTCTCGGCCGCGCGAACACCTTCGATCAAGGGGTGAAGGTAAGTCCATTGCCGCAGATCGGGCGAGCTATAAAGAAGAATCGCCCCGCCCCGCTCGCGAATGCCGGAGCCCAGAATCAACATCCACCGATCGCCCTCGCGCCAGAGACAAGGATCGCGAAAGCCAGTCACGTCAAGGCTCGCTGGCGGTGCCGGAATAACAGGCTCAGGCCGCTTCTTCCACACGCGCAGATCATCGTCTTGCGCGACCGCAAGGCATTGCGATTCCCGCCATCTGTGCACGCCGTCGCGCAATGTGGCCGGGTAGTCCGAACCAGGTGGCGCGACTCCCGTATAGATGATTGTGGGCTGGCCATTGTCGAGAACGGCGCTGCCACTGAATACACCGTCACGGTCGGGTCCGTCCGCAGTCGGAGAAAGAGCGATCGGTTCGTGTTGCCAGTGGATCATGTCGGGGCTGGTGGAATGCGCCCAGTTCATGTTGCCCCAGACCGGGGCCTGTGGATTGTATTGATGGAACATATGATACCGGCCGTGAAAAAATATCGGGCCGTTGGGATCGTTCATCCAATTATGCGCAGGCAGCAGATGATACTGAGGACGCAGTGGATCAGAAGCCAGCTTGCGACACAGAGCGGCGTTGTTGCCATCGTTAGAAAGCGACCAAAGCCCCCGCGCCGGAACAAGTGCGGACGCGCTTAAGAGTTTCAGAAGACTCCGTCTGGAAACTTGCATGGTTCAGCTTTCCTGCTCGGGGCGCGCTTACGATCCTCAGTCGCCATATGTCATAACACAGTCGGGCTCCCTCACGGCTTGGATATAATGCGAAAAAGACTGTATCCCATTCATGGTGTTTCGATACCTCCTCAGGCTCGTTTTCGCTGGCGTGGTGCTCGCGATCAGCGGGGCCACTATGGCACAGACGCGGTCCACTTCCGCAAATGGGGAGCGCCAAGCCCTTCAACGCGGTCAGAAGGCCATTCAGAGCAATGATCTCGCTAGCGCGCGCGCCGAATTCGAAAAGGCAGTGCGACTTGCTCCCCGTGATGCCGAAGCGCAGTCGGCATTAGGATGGGTGCTAGCCGAGCAAGGAGAAGCCAATACTGCGGTTATGCATCTTCGCGCCGCCATCAAGCTGAAGCCCGGATTCGTTGAACCACGGTTAACTCTTGCTGGCGTTCTGTCTCAGCAAGGGAAGGCCGACGCGGGCGAACAGGAAGCGCGCGCTGCCATCAAAATCGCGCCAGAAAATGCCGAGGCTCACCGCACTTTGGCGAGAATCCTAAGTCAGCAACCCGGTGACGAATCTTTGTCTGAAATGCAACGCGCCGTCAACTTGGCGCCGCAGCGCGCCGACTTGCGCGATGAACTTGGAACCATCCTCGCGCAACGCAATCAGTTCGCCGCCGCGCAACTCGCTTTTCAGGATGCGTTGCGTTTGCAACCGGAGATGGAACAGGCCCATTTCCATTTGGGCGTAGTGTTTTTGCAGGAACAGCAACTTGATCCAGCTGCCAGGGAACTCGCGAAGGCGATCGAGTTGTCGCCTCAAGACGCAGCCGCTCACTACTATCTGGCGAAAGTTCTCGCCGCGGAATCGAAGAGTGAAGAGGCAACGCAGGAATTGCGCAAGGCGGCCGCCCTTAAGCCGGAGTGGCCTGAGTTGCAAATCGAATTGGGCCTCGCCTGCCAGCATGCCGGAGACAATGATTGCGCAGTCGTTGCGTTTGGCGAGGCGGTAAGGCTTCGGCCTCAGGATGCGGAGGCTTATAACGATCTTGGATTGGTCCAACTGCAGAAGGGCGACGCGGTCGGAGCCATCCCTAGCTTCAAATCGGCGATCCAACTTCGACCTGGCGATGGCTCGTTTCGCGGAAACTTGGCGATAGCCTATTTGCAGCGCGCCGACTTCGATGCGGCCGTCGCGGAACTACAAGCTGCCCTCAAGTTGTCCCCAGAAAACGCTTCTCTGCACTACAATCTTGGTCTCGCATTCAAACTCAAGGATCAATTGGACCAGGCGGTTTCGGAATTTCAGAACGCAATCCGGTTGCAGCCCGACCTCGCCGATGCGCATTACACGCTCGGCGTTTTGTACTGGCAGCGCGGCGAATTCGACAAAGCTGTCGCCGAACTGCAAGCGGCGATTCAGAATCAACCCAATTATGCGGAGGCGCATTACACGCTGGGTACAGTTTTCAAGCAGCAGGGAAAACTTTCCGAGGCCGCTGCGGCCCTGCGTGAGGCGATCCGCTTGCAGCCTGACTTTGCCGGTGCGCACACGACTCTGGCCATGGTACTGAGGCAGATGGGCGACGCGCAGGGCGCCGCGGAAGAGGCCAAGGCAGGCGCGAAAATTGCTGCCTTCACCAACAATTTGCAAGCGGCTACATTTTCCACGAACTCGGGAAAAAGACTTTTTGGCGCGGGCGACGTCGATTCCGCCATTGCGCAATTTCGTTCGGCCATCCGCTCCGCTCCTGACTACGCGGCTGCGCACTATCAATTGGGACTTGCATTGCGCCAGCGGGGACAGAATGACGAAGCCACCCAGGAATTTAAGAAGGCGGCTGAGTTAGATCCGCACTTGACCGTGCCGCAGTAAGCGGGCAGGTCGCAACATCTTCCTCAACTTTCTCTTCTTCGGGTTCTTCTCTCTTCGCGGGATTCTTAATCAGCGCGTTTTCGAACCGACACCAAGTCGGCTACTACGGGAACGCCGTGCACGATTCGTACGTGAAGAAGCGCCTCAAAGGGCTTCAGATCCCCCGGCTTGGAGACCTTTAGACGCTGCAATAGTTCCCGGACCGACGCTTCCCGGCAAACATATTCGACCGCTGCTTGGGTTCCAAAGGTCGTGTCACCCGCCAGGATCAGGATCGATCGAGAAGGATCCAGTCCCGGCAGAAGGCTCACGACGGCATAATCCTCCGTGGTGGGCTGGTTCGCGGGCGTTCCCAAAAAGGTAGTTGGTTCCCCGGGCTGTGGATGAACGTTTATGACGGCCAAGTCTCCCTTCCGCGGGCCGGAATCCAGCCGACGGAAAACGAACTCGTGGGTCCCGGGAATATCGAGCAGCGTGAGATTTTCCGAGGGCGAGCCGACGAAAATCAGATCGTTGTTCTCGGCGTCATCGAGCGAGAAAAGCGCGCCTCGTTTCACTCGAATCGGTCGGTTCAAGACATCGAAAACACGGTCGAGTTCGTGTATCGCCAAAACCTCTCCCACGCCGGTGTAATGGTCAAGGATGAAAGTCCGCTGGTCGGAAGCGGGATTGAAATACCTCATTCCGGTCTCAGGCCTTCCCACAAAGCTGCCGTTGCTGAAAATTACCCACGGCTGCTGCGGACCGGTCAGGAAGCGGTTCCAGAAAATCCGATATGCGGCGGGAGCGGTCGGGGTGCCTGCAGTCAGTGGGCGCAGCCGCTGCGAAAGCAGAATGGCGGTCGTCGATAAAGAAGCCGCCAGCAAAACAGCGAAAACCGCGACTGTAATCACCCATCCCCGAGTGAAGGCATGCGTCTCCTCCCTTTTAGTTTCTGGCTCTAAAACCGGCGTCGGATCAGGCTGTGCCTCCACATTGGCCGCGCGCAAGTGGAAGGTGAGCAGATAAGAGCCCTTGGGAATCTCCACCAAAATCGCATCCTGCCGCCCCTCGTTTGCGTAATACTCGGCGAGCTTTACTCTTAGCCTTCCTGCCTGTACGCGAACTGTGGAGTCACTTTGCGGATCGAACCCTACAGGCCGTCCCAAAACTTCGGTAGCAATCTGATATTCCTTGAGCCCGATTCCGGGATGATCGAGGGAGTGTTCGGCGAGGTAGCGCAGCAGCTTGCACAAAGATTCGGAGGTGTGCAGCCTATGGCTTTTAATAAGTTTATCTATTTGTTGGAAGCATTGTTCCCGCCCCAGCGCGAAACTGTGAGTGACAGCCATATTACAAAGAAGTAACAGCCGGACGTATCTTACTGCATCCTTGGGACTTTGCAGGTGTAACGGTATCAAACTTATTGAAACTTATGCCAGTTAATTCTTTTGTACTACGCCTGCACACTCTGTGATCACAATCACTTCTGCATTTCTGGGTCATTTCGTTTGAAAGGTGTTTCAGGAGGATGTTCATGAAAAGGTCAGTGTGGGTCTCAGTGGCTGTGTTCAGTCTACTGTGCAGTCTGTGGGTGCCCAGCGCACTCGCTCAGGCCGTCTACGGCA